>JAGRMP010000459.1 GCA_020441225.1 Maritimibacter sp.
CCGAGCGAGCCGGTCGAGGTCGCCTCGATTTCCGCCACCGGGTTGTCGGCCCCGAGGCGCATGATCGAGCCCTTGCCGAATTGCCGTTCGATCTGGGCCAGGGCCGAATCGAGGGCCTTCTGCTTGTCACCGTCGCGCTTCTTGTCCATGTCGAAAAGTTCTGCCGTTGCCATCATTCGCTTCCTTATTTCATACCCGCACGCGGGCGTCCATCGCTGTGGGCGTGCGGGTTATGTTCTGGTCTTGTTCGCTTCCGCCGTTTGTCGCACAAAATGAGAACAAATCAAGTCGAATTCTCTGTATCGACTATGCGCCAACAGGGTTAACACAAAGTTACCGTTGCCGGAGTTTTCCCCGGCGACCCCGTGATTTGAAACAATATCCATGGGTTAGCGGACCCGCCGCCTCACGGCGCCGCGAGTTGATCGCCCACCGTGCGTGTCAGCTCAACGAGCGAAAACGGCTTCGGCAGGAAGACCGAGTTGGGAATTCGCGCCTGATGTTCGGCGATGCTGTCCTCGGCATAACCGGACACGAACACGACCTTCACCCCGGGCCGTGCCTTCAGCGCTTCGGTGACCCAGCTCGGCCCGTCCATCCCCGGCATGATCACGTCGGAGACGAAGAGATCGACCGCGAGCGACGCGTCCTCCAGGGTCTTCAGCGCCTCCTCCGCGCTGTCCGCTTCGAGCACGGTATAGCCCTTGAGCCGCAACGCGCGCGAGGCGAAGGCGCGGACCGGCGCCTCGTCTTCGACGAGCAGGATGACACCGCCATCCTTGCCGCTGTCGTGGCCACGGGTCAGCGGCTGCAGCCGGTTTCCGGCCGTCGCTGTGGCGGTCGTCCCGGAGTCGCTCCCGCGCGCCGAGATCGGGGGGGCCGCAAGCGCGGCGTCGGCGCCGCCCCCGGCTTCGGCGGGCCCGGTCGGCGCGCCCGCATCCACCCGCACGCCGCGCGGCGCGATATCGGCAATGTCCGGCAGGCCCCGCGCGGCCCCGCCGGCCGGCCCGCCCGCGGCGACGGCGCCTTTGACCGGACGGGCCGCGCTGTCCTCGCGCAACACGGGGAAATACAGCGAAAAGGTCGTTCCCGATCCCTCGACCGTATCGACGAAGATGAACCCGCCCGATTGCTTGACGATGCCATAGGCCATCGACAGGCCCAGCCCCGTGCCCTTCGCGCCCTTGGTGGAGAAGAACGGTTCGAAGATCTTTTCGACCTGGTCCGCCGGGATACCGGTACCCTCATCGATGACCTGGATCGAGACGTAATCGCCCGCGGGCACCACCGCGCGGTCGCGTTCCAGCGGCCGGTCGAGATAGAGATTGGCGAGCTTCATCCGGATCCGCCCGCCGTCCGGCATCATCGCGTCGCGGGCATTGACCACCAGGTTGGTCAGCACCTGTTCGAGCTGGAACTTGTCGGCGCGGATCTTCTGGGTCCGGGGATCGACGTCGAGCTCGAGCTGCACCCGCTCGCCGACCAGCCGACCGAGGAGATGGTTGAGATCGCTGATCGTGTCCGCGAGATCGAGGGTTTCCGGCCGCAGCCGCTGCTTGCGCGAGAACCCGAGCAACTGGTTGACCACCGCCGCCGCCCGGTTCGCGTTCTGTGCGATCTGGCTGAGATCGGCGTAATCCGGGTCCTCGGCGTCGCGGCTCAGCAGAAGCAGATCGCAATGCCCCGAGATCGCGGTGAGCAGGTTGTTGAAATCATGCGCCACACCGCCGGCGAGCTGGCCGATGAGCTGCATCTTCTGGCTCTGGGCGAACTGGCGCTCGATCGACTTCAATTCGGTCGCATCGTTGAGCACCGCGACCAGGGCGCGGCCCTCCTCGTCCTCGAACTGCTCGAGCGTGATCTGGACGAAGCGTTCGTCGCGGCCCGAGGCCCGCACGGTCTCGGTACGCCCGAGATTGCGCCCGGCCCAGGCCTCGCGCAGCCAGTCCGAGATCGGGCGGCCGAGGTCTTCGACCAGGTCCGACAGGTGCTGGCCCACCGCCGCCTCCGTCTTCAGGAGGCGGCGCGCGCGCTGGTTCGCCATCGTCACACGCCCGGTCTTGTCGAGCCGCAGGAGCGGCACCGGCAGGCTGTCGACCACGCCCCACTCGCCGGGGGCGACCCGGTGCAGGCCGTCCGCGGGAGCGAGATACAGCTCGCGCCGCCCCGCGGACAGCGCCTTCTCGATCACCTGCACCGGTTCCGGCCCGTCCTGGCCGGAAACATGGTGTACCTCGCCGGGCCGCAGGGGCAGATCGGTAAACACCCGGTCGAGCGTGGATTCACGACCGCCCAGCATCCGCCGCAGCGCCTCGTTCATGAACAGGATCGTGCCCGACTTGGACACGCTCATCATCGGCAGCGCGATATGCTCGCCCGACCGGCCTGTCGCCGGGCTCACGCCGATGTCTTCGAGCCGCCACAGGAACCCGCCTTGCCCGACACGGTGGATCGACAGCCGCATGTGGCCGTGGTTCAGCACCACGTCCTCGCGGGCCGCCCCCATCGCCAGAGCCTTGTTCTGGAGCCGGTAGAGGACCGAGCCGGGTGAGGCAAACATCTCGCCCAGCACGCTCACCAGCGTCTCGCCGACCACCTCGCCGAACCGGGCCCGGCCCGACGCGTTGACATAGCCGATCACCCCGTCGCGATCCGCCGTCAGGGACGCGGCCGCATCGTTCGCGACGAACTCGGCGATGGTCTCGTAGAGCTTGCGCTCGGTCCGCATGTGCCGAAACGATAACGCCCGCACCAGCACCGCGAGGATCACGAAGACCATCGCCGGCACGATCAGCACGATCGCCAGCTCCGGCCGTGGCGCGGCCCAGGCGGCCGCGAGCAGCACAACGCCGATCAGCATCAACCACACCGCCCGCGGCGCGAGGTCCAGCGCCGCCAGCGTGATCGGTCGTGGTGTGAGGGCAAGATGTGCCACGGCACCCCCAGGTCCTGATTCGGTCTCCGGCATTGGGGCTCTGAACAGGTTAACGCGCCGTTAAACACACCCCGCCAACCCCACGTCGGCTCAACGTGAGGTTGTT
>JAGRMP010000460.1:0-426 GCA_020441225.1 Maritimibacter sp.
GCTGGCCGGCGACCGACTGGGTCGAAGACCTGATGCTGCGCACCCAGTCGCCGGAAGATTACGACGCCTGGACCACCAACGCGCTGCCGTTCAACGACCCGAAAGTGGTCGCCGCGATCGAGGATTTCGGCTGGTTCGCCCGCAATGACGCTTTCGTCTCCGGCGGCGCCGGCGCGGTCGCCACGACCGACTTCCGCGACAGCCCGAAAGGCATGTTCGCTTCGCCGCCGCAGTGCTACATGCACCGCCAGGCCTCGTTCGTGCCCGCCTTCTTCCCCGAAGGCATCGAGTTCGGCTCGGACGTCGATTTCTTCTACTTCCCGGCCTACGCGGAAAAAGATCTCGGCAACCCGGTGCTCGGCGGCGGTACGCTGATGGCGATCACCGATCCGTCGGACGGCGCCAACGCCTTCATGGAATTCCTCA
>JAGRMP010000460.1:598-1855 GCA_020441225.1 Maritimibacter sp.
TCTGGACCGGCATGGTCGACTACGTCGGCGGCAAAGACGCCCAGGCCGTGGCCGACGAGATCCAGGCCAGCTGGGACGCGATCAAGTAAGCGCTCCGCCAAGATCCGTCGGGGGCCCGCTCGGGCCCCCGGCCCACCAAGCCGGTAACACCGGGCGCCAAAGCCCGGGATAAGACAAACGGGCGTTCAGCCCGGGGCCAACAGAACGGGCGATGCGCCCGAGGGAGGGGAAGATGAATCCCGCGCTATTGGGTCTCGTGACCATCGTCATCGGTGTCGGCGGCTGCCTCGCCTACTTCTATTTCTCGAACCTGTTCCTCGATAAGGTGCTGTTCCCCGCGTCGGGTCCGAACGCCGGACGGAACATCAACCGGGCGAACCAGATCCGGCCCTGGCTGTTTTTGTTCCCCGCCTTCTTCGCGCTCCTGCTCTACCTCGGCTACCCGGTCTTCGAGACGCTGCGGCTCTCGCTCACCGACCGCAGCCAGGGCGGCGCCTTCGTCGGCCTCGCAAATTACCAGCAGATGCTGGACGAGCCCAAATTCTGGGAAGCGATCCGCAACAACATGATGTGGCTGATCGTGGTGCCCGCGGCCTCGACCGCCTTCGGCCTGCTGGTCGCCCAGCTCACCGACCGGATCGCCTGGGGCAACATTGCCAAGTCGCTGATTTTCATGCCGATGGCGATCAGCTTCGTCGGCGCCTCCGTCATCTTCAAACTGATCTACGACGCCCGCCCGGCCGACGTCGACCAGATCGGCGTGCTCAACGCGGTTTGGATGGGCTTCGACGGCGGCCTCGGCTCCATCCTGGTGCTCAAAGTCCTGCCGGCGATCCTGTTTCTCGCCTTCGCGGGCTTCCTCGGCTGGATCGCCTGGCTCCTGTTCCGCTCGGTCTTCGTCGAATCGCGTACCCCCGCCTCGGGTGCGATCAAGGCGGTGTGGCTCGTGCTCGGCATCTTCGCCGCGATCCTGGCGCTGATGTCGCTGAAGTCGATCTTCGACGTCTTCACCACCACGCTGCCCTACGGCGAGCCGCAGAGCTGGCTGACGCTGCCGTTCTACAACAACTTCTTCCTGATGGTGGTGCTGATCTGGATCCAGACCGGTTTCGCCATGGTGATCCTGTCGGCCTCGCTCCGCGGCATCCCGGAGGAGACCATCGAAGCGGCGATCATCGACGGCGCCAACCCGTTCCAGGTCTTCTTCCAGATCAAGGTGCCGCAGATCATGCCGACCATCGTGGTGGTCTGGACGAC
>JAGRMP010000461.1 GCA_020441225.1 Maritimibacter sp.
TGATGGCCACCAACGCCTTCGTGGGTGTGCCCTACACCGAGGAACAGCTTGATCCCGAAGTCGTCGCTGCCGACTTCTGGAGCCAGGCCGACCCGGACGGGAACATCTTTGCGGATGCGGACGCGGATGCCGTGATCGAACGCTACCCCGGGGCACAGACCCGGAACTTCGATGGGCAACCGCAGGTGACCGAGATGGACGCGCTTGTCGCCTATCTCCAGGTCCTGGGCACGATGGTCGACTTCGAGACCTTCACGCCCGTTGCGAGCCGCTAGGGAGGGGATGATGGAAGGTCAGGACACCTATTCGATCTTTCGCGCCATTGCGGACAGCTGGGTGCTCCTCGCCATGTTCGTCTTCTTCATCGGTGTGGTTGTCTGGGCGTTCCGCCCGGGCAGCCGCCGCACCCACGAAGAGATCGCGAACATCCCATTCCGCTACGACGACAAACCTGCCGGTGACCGGGAGTGATCCCGGGCCACTCGAGACAACGGAGGACCGGCAATGAGTAAAGATGACAAGAACAAGGTGAATACCACTGGCCACCAGTGGGACGGCATCGAAGAATACAACAATCCGCTGCCGCGCTGGTGGGTCTGGATTTTCTACGCCTGCATCGTCTGGGGGGTCGGCTACACCATCGCCTATCCGGCCTGGCCGCTGATCAACGGGGCCACCCCGGGCCTGCTCGGCTTCTCGACCCGCGCCAACGTCGCGGCCGATATCGAGAAGTTCAAGGCGATGAACGGTGAGATCGAGGCACAGCTTGCCTCGGCGACGCTGACCGACATCGAACCGGGCTCGGACCTCTACAGCTACGGCATGAACTACGGCGCGGCCACTTTCGCGACCTATTGTTCGCAGTGCCACGGCTCGGGTGCGGCCGGTGCGGCGGGCTACCCGAACCTGCTCGACAACGACTGGCTCTGGGGCGGCGACATCGAGACCATCGCCTACACCATCCGGCACGGCGTGCGGAACACCGAGGACGAGGACAACGCCCGGTATTCGGAAATGCCCGCCTTCGGCGACGATTACCTCTCGGATGAAGAGATCACCAACGTGGTCGCCTATGTGCGCTCGCTGTCCGGTCTCGAAAGCGAAGCGGGCAACGTCGAGGACGGCTCCGTGGTGTTCGCCGACAACTGCGCCGCCTGCCACATGGAAGACGGCACCGGCGACCAGGCCCAGGGCGCGCCGAACCTTACCGACGCGATCTGGCTCTACGGCTCGGATTTCGACACGGTGAAGAACTCGGTCGAGGTCGGTCCCTTCGGCGTGATGCCGGCCTGGGGCATGAACAAGAGCTTCGTCGGCAATTCCGACGAGGAATCCGTGACCGCGAAGATCAACGCGGTGGCGCTCTACGTCCACCAGCTGGGCGGCGGCGAGTAAGCCCCCGGCACACGAGATCCGGGGCGCGCGCAAGCGGCCTCGGACACGGCACCGACCCCTGATCCTGTTCGCGCGTTTCTCCGGGGTCGGTGCCACAGATACACGGGCCGGGGGTTGCCTCCCGGCCCGTTGCTTTTTGCGCAGGTGTCTGCGCAGATCGGGACCATGACCGCTCGCTTGTCCTACGGGTTCCGCCGCGCCGTGGCGGCTGACGCGCCGCTGATCGACGGCTGGCTGCGTCTGCCCCACGTGGCCGAGTGGTGGGGGCCGGAGGCGCGGTTCGACCCGGGGAAACTGGCAGACGCGCGGCAGGACGTACGGATCGTGACGCTGGCGGGCCGGGAGATCGGCTACATGCAGGATTACGACCCGCACGGCTGGGAGGGGCATCCTTTCGCCTGGCTGCCGCCGGGCGCACGGGGCGTGGACCAGTTCATCGGTCCGGCCGACATGCTGGGGCTGGGCCACGGCCCCCGCTTCATCGCCCAGCGGTTGGCCGCGCTGTTCGCGGCCGGGGCGCCGGCGATCGGGACCGATCCGCACCCCGACAACGCCCGCGCCATCGCCGCCTATCGCAAGGCGGGGTTCGCGGTCGCGGGACCGCCCGCTGACAGCCCCTGGGGGCGCTATCTGCCGATGGTGGCGCTGCGGCCCGGGCCCGCGGCCTGACGCTGTGCGCGTAACGCCGGTATGGTCGAAGCGTTGGCGACCGGCCCCGGCGGTCAGCCGTACTTGCGGATGGCGTCCAGTTCGAGATCGAGCCTAAGCTGGGTATCGGCGCTCTCTTTCATCAGCGCCTTGCGCGCGGTTTCGTCGGTCTCGGACTGGAGCGCCTTGCGCAGCTCCGAGAGCCTGGTCTTGAGCTCGACCGCCAGCGGCCTGGCGCGGTGTTCCTTCATCAGCCGGTCGATCACCGCGTCCTTGGGCTCGGACAGGAAGCTGAGCGGTTTGCCGGCGCCCGGCAGGTCCTTGAACTCATCCGCCTTTTCCGCGGCTTTCATCGCCAGCTCGATGGCGGGGTTCAAGGGATGCGACATGGGGCTGTGCCTCGCGATTGGTTTGCGGGCAGAATAACCCGGTCTCGCGGGCAATGCCAACGTCCCGACGCGGCGCAACTGGCTGACCGATCCCGGGGATATGGGCATGCGGGGCTAACGGCGCAGCTCAGCCGAAGGACAGCGGCACCGAGCCGTCGTGCTTGCGCCGCCGGGTGCGGTCGTGGCGATAGGACCAGATGGCGATCCCGGTCCAGGAGCAGATGTAGACGAGCCCGAGCGCCAGAACGGCTTCGCCGGGGATCGGGCCGACGTCGGCGCGCGCGACGAAGGTGCCGACGTTGACCGCCGGGGTCGGGTGGACGGTGAGCTTGCCCAGGTAGGCGATGGTCTGGATCAGCAGGATCCACAGGTAGTTCGACCGGATGCGCCGGCCGACGGCGACGAACAGGGTGACGTGGTAGGTGGGCGCGACGTAGTCGTGTGCCAGCATGCTCCGGGTATCCGCTTCCATCGGGCTGTCGGTCAGCATCGGGGCGAAGAACCGGGTTTCCATCCAGCGGGTGCGGGCCCGCCAGACGTTGAAATACCGGTACCGGCGCGCTTCGAGCAGCAGGAAGAACACGATCAGGATGCCCACGAGCACCAGCGGGACCGGCGAGGCATTGGGCGCGGCAAAGGCGATGGAGAGCGCGATGCCGAGGGTGACGACGGCCCAGTTGGTGGTGGTGTCGAGCCGGGTGCGCCAGGCCGTGGAGCGCGAGACCTCGGCCCGGTAGAGATGGGCGAGGGCGGTGATTTCGGCCCCACCGAGATCGGTGAGCCGGGTGGGCATCGGGGGATCGTCGGGCAGGTGTTCCATGGGCGGGCTCCGGGAC
>JAGRMP010000462.1:0-1380 GCA_020441225.1 Maritimibacter sp.
GCCTCGATGTCCGCATCGGTGGCCCGGGCAGAGACACCTGTGCTCACGATCTACACCTACGATTCATTCGTCGCGGAATGGGGCCCCGGCCCGGTTGTCGAAGCGGCGTTCGAAGAGACCTGCGGCTGCGATCTGAAATTCGTTTCCGTGGGCGACGGGGCCGAGATCCTCGCGCGGCTGCGGCTCGAAGGGGCGCGCAGCGAGGCCGATATCGCGCTGGGGCTCGACACCAGCCTCATGGCGGCGGCAGAGACGACCGGGCTGTTTGCGCCGGCGGGGATCGAGACCCCGGGTTACGATCTGCCCATCGCCTGGGAGGACCAGACTTTCATTCCCTATGACTGGAGCTGGTTCGCTTTCGTCTATGACACGGAAAAAGTCTCTAACCCGCCCAAATCGCTTGCCGAACTGGCGGCGTCGGATCTGTCGATCGTGATCCAGGACCCGCGCTCGTCGACCCCGGGGCTCGGGTTTCTGTTGTGGATGAAGACGGTCTATGGCGACGGCAACGAAGAGGCCTGGGCGGCGTTGAACGACCAGATCGTGACCGTCACCAAGGGCTGGACCGAAGCTTACGGCATGTTCCTCGAAGGCGAGGCCGACATGGTGCTGTCCTACACGACCTCGCCCGCCTATCACGTGATCGCGGAAGGCGACGACAGCAAAGCGGCGCTGGCCTTCGAGGAGGGCAATTACCTGCAGGTGGAGGTCGCGGCGAAGCTGGCCGCGAGCGACCAGCCGGAGCTGGCCGACGCCTTTCTCGCTTTCATGCTGACCGAGGATTTCCAGGGCGCGATCCCGACGACCAACTGGATGTATCCGGCGGTGACGCCCGAGGGCGGTCTTCCGCAAGGGTTCGACAGCGCGGCGCGGCCGGCCACGACGCTGCTCCAACGCGGCGAAGCGGCCGATGCGATGCGCGACGAGGCGCTGGGCGAATGGCTGGCCGCCGCGAGCCGTTGACCTCTGGCAACCGCGCGGGGATCTGGGCGGGCGTGGTTGCGCTCGCCCTTGTCCTCGCGCTGGTGCTGGGCACGCTCCTGGCCGTGGCGCTGCGGGCGGAGGCCGGGGCCGGGTTCGGCCCGGCGGACTGGGCCGCGGTGCGGTTCACGCTCGGCCAGGCGTTGATCTCGGCGCTGCTGTCGGTCGTGCTTGCGGTGCCGGTGGCGCGGGCGCTGGCGCGGCGGCGGTTCTTCGGGCGGTCCGCGCTCATCACCCTGTTGGGGGCCCCGTTCATCCTGCCGGTGATCGTCGCGGTGCTGGGGCTGATTTCGGTCTTCGGGCGCAACGGGATCGTGAGCCATCTGCTGATTTCGGCCGGGTTAGAGCCTGTTTCCATCTATGGTGCGCATGGGGTGGTGCTGGCGCATGTGTTCTTCA
>JAGRMP010000462.1:1401-5062 GCA_020441225.1 Maritimibacter sp.
CCGGCTGATCCTGCAGGGCTGGCTCGCGATCCCGGCGGAACGCTTCCGGCTCGCCGCTTCGCTCGGTTTCGCACCCGGCGACGTCGCACGGGTGCTGGAACGGCCGATGTTGCGCGAGGTGGCGCCGGGGGCTTTCGTGGTGATCTTCATTCTGTGCCTGACCTCTTTTGCGGTAGCACTGGCGCTGGGCGGGGGGCCGCGGGCGACGACGATCGAGCTCGCGATCTACCAGGCCTTTCGGTTCGATTTCAACCTCGGCAAGGCGGCGCTCCTCGGGCTCGTGCAGGTGGTGCTCGCCGGGACCGCGGCGGTGCTGGCGCTGCGGCTCGCGCTGCCCGCCGATCTCGGGGCCGGGTTCGACCGGGCGGTGACCCGCTGGGATGCGGCGACGCCGCTTTTGAAGCTGCAGGATGCCGTTGCCATCGGGCTCGCGACGCTGTTCCTTGCGCTGCCGCTCGCGATGATCGCAATCGACGGGGCGGCGGCGCTGGCGACGTTGCCGGGCTCGGTCTGGCTGGCGACCCTGCGCTCGGTTGCGGTGGCGCTTGCCTCGATGGCGCTGACGATGGCGCTGGCGGGGCCGATTGCGGTGCTCGCGGTGCGGCGCCGGGCGCGGATCGTCGAGGTGCTGGCGACGCTGACCATTGCCGCCTCGCCGCTGGTCGTCGGCACCGGGCTGTTCGTGATGCTGTTTCCGCTGATCGATCCGGCGCGGGTGGCGCTCGGGGTGACGGCGCTGGTGAATGCCGCGATGGCGCTGCCCTTCGCGCTGCGCGCGCTGGTACCGGCGCTTGGGGCGGTGGAGGCGGACTACGGCCGGCTCGCGGACGGGCTGGGGATGACCGGGCGCTCGCGGCTGAGGCACCTGTGGTTGCCGCGGTTGCGCCGGCCCATCGGCTTTGCCGCCGGGCTGGCTGCCGCGCTCAGCATGGGCGATCTGGGCGTGATCGCGATGTTTGCGAGCCCCGAGGGCGGGACGCTGCCGCTCGCGCTCTACCGGCTGATGGGAGCCTACCGCATGGGGGACGCGGCCGGGGCGGCGCTGATCCTGCTGGCGGTGTCGCTGGCGCTGTTCTGGATTTTCGACCGGGGAGGTCGCGTGGATGCTGACGCTTGAAACCCTGCGGGCACAATGGGGCGACTGGGTGCTCGAGGCGGATCTGACCGTTGCGACCGGCGCCAAGGTGGCGCTGATCGGTCCCTCCGGGGCAGGCAAATCGACCCTGCTGGGGCTCATTGCCGGTTACGACGCGCCGGCGGGCGGTCGGGTGCTGTGGCAGGGTGCGGATCTGACCGGCACGCCGCCTGCCGCGCGGCCGATTTCGATGATCTTCCAGGACAACAACCTGTTTCCGCACATGACCGCCGCGCAGAATGTCGGGCTCGGGCTGCGGCCGGATCTGAAACTCAACCGGGACGGGTGGGATCAGGTCGAAGCGGCGCTGGAGCGGGTAGGGCTCGGCGGCTATGGCGACCGCAAGCCGGGGCAGCTGTCGGGCGGCCAGGCGGCGCGGCTGGCGCTGGCGCGGGTGATCTTGCGGCAACGGCCGATCCTGCTGCTGGACGAGGCTTTCGACGCACTGGGACCGGCGCTGCGGGCGGAGATGCTCGACCTGGTCGCCGGGCTCGCCGAGGAGACCCAGGCGACGCTGCTGATCGTGACCCATGAGCCCGGCGACGCGCGGCGGATTGCCGACAGCGTGCTGCTGGTCGCGGACGGGGTGGCGCATGCGCCGGTGGCGACGGCGGAGATCTTCGACAACCCGCCCGAGGCGTTTCGCGCCTACCTGGGGAACGGCTGAGCGGGCGTTCTCGACGGGTTTGATGGGCGCTCCCGCGCGGTTCTAGATCTGGCGGTGTGGACGGGCCAAAGGTCTGCTCCCCTAGGGGTCTAGTCCCCTAGTCCCCTAGGGGAGCAGACCTGATACAGCCCCCGAAAGTGTGCGTTTTCAATGCGTTGGGTGCCCGGAAGCGTTAACCTTTGGGTAAGGTTTGCGCATGCGCGACGGGATGGGGGCGGGCCCGGGCTGCCCGCGATGTGGGTCTTTTCCGCCTGAGCCTGGCCATTGGTCGATCAACTTATGGCGCTGTGCGGCTGGGTGCGCTTTCGCGGCCTGAAAAGGAAAAGGGCGCCCCGGGAGGCGCCCTTTCGTGTCGGTCTCTGGACCGGTTTACAGGTTGGCTTCGCGCCCGCCGTGTTTGACCGGGTACCAGAGCTTTTTGTTGGTGAGGTAGAGCAGCACCGACATGAGGATCATCAGCGTGACGGCGACGATGCCGGTCTGCTTGCGGGCCATCATCCTGGGTTCCGCTGCCCACATCAGGAAGGTCGCGACGTCTTCGGCCATCTGCTCGGAGGTCGCCGCGGTGCCGTCGTCATATTCGACCAGGTCGTCTTCGAGCTGCGGCGGCATCTGCACCCAGCCGGTGGAGAAGGCCTTGTTCTCGTAGAGGTACTGGCCGGCCACTTCGTTCTCTTCGCCGGTGAAGCCGAGCAGGAAGGAACGAATGTACTCGGCGCCGCCCATGCCCCTGAAGAGCTGGTTGAGGCCGAGCCCGTAGGGGCCGTGGAAGCCCGCGCGGGCCTTCGCCATCAGCGAGAGGTCCGGGCCCATGCCTTCGCCGGTGACCGCCGGGAAGTGGTCGGCCGGGGTGGCGGGGCGGTAGTCGTCGAGCTCGGCGTCGAACACTTCGTAGTATTCGGCGGCGAAGGCGCGCACTTCTTCCTCGGAATAACCCGGGCCGCCCGGCTCGGACAGCTCGCGCAGCGGCACGTATTTGAGCCCGTGACAGGCCGAGCAGACGTCGGCATAGACCTTGAGCCCGCGTTGGAGCTGGACCTGGTCGAACTTGCCGAAGGGCCCCTCGAAGCTGAAGGCGTGGTCCTCGACGTGGCCGTACCCGCCCGCGCCTTCGTTGGCCAGTGCGGCCCCCGCGGTCAGGCCGAGCGCGGTGAGCGCGGTGAGGGTGAGTTTCCTGATCATCTGTTTGATCCTTTCTCTCTCAGCTCACTCGGCCGCCGAGCCGTTGGCTTCGGGGTAGTGGTGGTTGAAGTCTTCCTCGATGGTCGCCGGCGGGGTCTTGGCTTTTTCGACCCAGCCGAGGATCGGCAGGATGACAAGGAAATAGGCGAACCAGTAGGTCGCGGCGATCAGCGAGATCGTGGCGTAGGGCTCGGTGGTGCCCTGGGCACCGACCCACATCAGCACCATGAAGTCGATCGCGAGCAGCCAGAACCAGAACTTGAACATCGGCCGGTAGGCGCCCGAGCGGGTCTTGGACGTGTCGAGCCAGGGCGCCAGAGCGATCACGAAGATCGCCGCGAACATCGCCAGCACGCCGAAGAACTTGGCGTCGATGATGCCGCCGGTGATGAAGCTCGCGAGCTGCACCGCCCAGACGTCGGCGGTGAAGGCGCGCAGGATCGCGTAGAACGGCAGGTAGTACCATTCCGGCACGATGTGTGCGGGCGTCGCCAGCGGGTTGGCTTCGATGTAGTTGTCGGGGTGGCCGAGGTAGTTGGGCATGAAGCCCACGACCGCGAAGAACACCAGGAGCACGATGGCCAGCGCGAACAGGTCCTTGATCACGAAGTAGGGCCAGAACGGCAGTGTGTCGGCTTCGGCTTCCTTCTTGGACCCGCGGCGCACTTCAACACCCG
>JAGRMP010000463.1 GCA_020441225.1 Maritimibacter sp.
TCCTCGTCACGCTCTCCTGGCTCATCGGCCGGACGGGCAACAACAAAACCTGAAAACCAACAGCGGAGAAACGACATGAAACATCTTCTGACCGCCTCGGCCCTCGCCATGACCGTCGCCGGCCTCGGAACCGGGGCCGCCCAGGCCGAAGGTTCGCTCTCGATCTACCACTGGTTCGAGTACATCCCCCAGGAATTGCTCGACAAGTTCGCCGCCGAATACGACGTCGAAGTGACGATGGACACCTACGACAGCAACGAAGCGATGCTGGCCGCGCTCAAGGCCGGCAAGCTCGGCGAATACGACGTGGCCGTGCCCGGCGACTACATGGTGCAGATCCTCGCCGACGAAGGCATGCTCGACACCTTCACGCCTGAGGAACTGCCCAACTTCGGCAATATCGACCCGGCCTGGCTCGACGTGTCCTTCGACATGGGCCGGCACTCCTCGATCCCCTACCAATGGGGCTCGACCTCGTTCTCGGTCAACCGCGACGCCTATGATGGCCCGCTCGACAGCTGGTCGCTGATCTTCGACGCGCCCGATGCGCTCAAGGGCAAGATCAACGTGCTCGACACCGCGGGCGAGACCCTGACCGCGGCGTCCATCTACCTCGGCATCCCGCAATGCACCTCCGACCGCGAGCAACTGAAGGCGCTCAACGATCTGGTGATGACCGCCAAGGCCGACTGGGCCTCCTTCGGTTCCGACGTGGCCAAGGACGTGCTGGTCTCGGGCGATGCCGCCGCCGGCATGATCTGGTCGGGCTTCAGCGCCAAGGCGCGGGCCGAGGGCGCGCCGGTCGAATACGCTTTCCCCGACGAAGGCGTGATCGTCTGGATGGACAACGTGGTGCTCCTCAAGGATGCGCCCAACCGCGACAATGCGCTTTTGTTCATGAACTTCCTGCTCGAGCCCGAGAACGCCGCCGCCGTGACCAACTACGCGCAATATTCCGCGGGCGTCACCGGCGTGGCCGAGTTCCTCGCGCCCGAGGTTGCCAAATCGCCCGAGTCCAACCCGCCCGCCGGGGTGAAAACCCAGTTCGTCGAGGCCTGCCCGGAAGACGTCCAGGTGCTCTACGACGCGATCTGGACCAACCTCAAGAAGTGACCTGTGCGGGGCGGGCCGCGCCAGGTCCGCCCCGACCCCCGGGAGGAAATCATGGATACGATCTACAGCGAGAAACACCGGCTGCGCGACGCGCAGACCGAGCTTTCGGGCGGCGAGCTGGTCTACCCGTTCGAGCGGCCGTCGCGGATGGATTACATCCTCGCCCGCCTGCGTGAGCGCGATCTCGGTCCCATCGTCGAGCCGGATGATTTCGGCATCGATCCGATCCTGCGGATCCATACCCCCGATTACGTGACCTTCCTCCAGACCGCCTGGGACGAGTGGCAGGCGGCCGGCTTCAAGGGCGAGGCGATCATCACTTCGTGGTCTGCGCCGCGCATGTCGCCGAAATGCCCCAACAATATCGAGGGCAAGATCGGCTATTACGGGCTCAGCGCCGAGACAGCGATCAGCCCCGGCACCTGGGAGGCGGCCTATGCCGGCGCGCAGGTTGCGCTCACCGCCGCGGAACGGCTGCGGTCGGGCGCGCGCGGGGTCTTCGCACTCTGCCGCCCGCCCGGGCACCACGCCACCGGCGACATGTTCGGGGGCTACTGCTTCCTCAACAACGCCGCCATCGCCACCCAATATCTGCGCGACAAGGGCGCGGCGCGGGTGGCGATCCTCGACGTCGATTTCCACCATGGCAACGGCACCCAAGATATCTTCTACGCCCGCGACGACGTGCTGTTCGTCTCGCTCCACGGCGACCCGATGGAGACCTTTCCCTATTACCTCGGCCATGCCGAGGAGACCGGCACCGGGGCAGGGGAGGGCTTTACCCTCAACTTCCCGATGCCGCCCGGCACGCCCTATGCGGTCTGGCGCGACGCGCTCGCCCAGGGCCTCGCCCGGATCGCCGAGTTCGCCCCCGACGCGCTGGTGGTCTCGCTCGGCGTCGATGCCTTCGAAAAGGACCCGATCAGTTTCTTCAAACTGACCAGCGACGATTTCCGTGCCATGGGCGCCGAGATCGCAACCGCCGGCCTGCCCACGCTCTTCGTGATGGAGGGCGGCTACGCCATCGACGAGATCGGCGTCAACGCGGTCAACACCCTCGAAGGCTTCGAAACCCGATGAGGAGCGCCCCGTGACCCTCCGCCTCGCGATCTACCAGGCGCCGCCGACCCTCGGCGATGTCGAAGCGGCCTTCGACCGGCTCGCGGGCATGCTCGCTGCCGCGGCCGCCGCCGGAGCGCAGATGCTGGTCGCGCCCGAGCTGTTCCTGCCGGGCTACAACCGGCCCGATCTGCACGGGGACCTCGCGCAGCCGAAGGGCGGCCCCTGGCTGCAGCGGCTCTCCGCGCTCGCGCGGGCCGCGGGCTGCGGGGTGACCCTCGGCTGGGCCGAGCGCGACGGCGACCGGGTCTACAACGCCGCCATAGCCATCTGCGCCGATGGCGAGGTCCTCGGCCATTACCGCAAGATCCAGCTCTTCGGGCCGATGGAACACGCGAGCTTCGCGCCGGGGGACGACTATGCGCTCTTCGACCTCGACGGCCTCCGCACCGCGCTTCTCGTCTGCTACGACGTCGAATTCGCCCCGCATGTCCGCGCGCTCGCCGATCAGGGCGCCGCGCTCATCCTCGTGCCCACCGCCAACCCGGCCGGCTTCGAACATGTCTCTGACACCTTCGTCCCCGCCCGTGCGGGCGAGATGAACCTCACCATCGCCTATGCCAATTTCTGCGGCACCGACGGCGAGATCACCTTCGCGGGCCAGTCGCTCATCGCTGGCCCCGACACCCGCACCATCGCCCGCGCCGGGCGCAGCGAAGCGCTTCTGGTGGCCGACCTCGGCCCGGCGCCCGCGCCCGCCCTGCGCTCAACCCAACTTTCCGATTATCGAAAGGTCTGATCCATGTCGCTCGATCTCGACACTTCCACCGATGGCGTGCTGACCGCCGACACCCACCTCGTGCAGAGCTGGGCCGATCTCAACGCCCTCAAGCAGGACGGCGCGCGCACCGTCATCGTCGAGGCCGAGGGGGCCTATGTGACCGACAGCGAGGGCAACCGGCTCATCGACGGGATCGGGGGCCTGTGGTGCGTCAACGCCGGCCACCGGCGGCGCGAGATCATCGACGCGATCACCGGGCAACTGCAGACGCTCGACTTCTACTCGACCTTCTACAACTTCACCCACCCGACCGCCGCGGCGCTGGCGGAGAAGCTCGCGGAGCTTGCGCCGGGGCCGCTCAACAAGGTGCATTTCGCCAATTCCGGCTCGGTCGCCAATGACGGTGCGGTGCGCATCCTGCAGCACTACTACCTGCGTCTCGGCCAGCCGAACAAGAAACAGGTGCTCAGCCGCCACGGCGCCTATCACGGCTCGACCTTCCTTTCGATCGCCATGACCACGCCGGATTATTCCGACGGCTGGCACACTGCGGAAGGCATCGTCCACCACCTCAAGAAGCCGCATTACTGGCGCGAGGGCGGCGAGATGACCGAGGCCGAATTTCGCGACAGCCTGATCGACGACGCGAAAGCGCGGATCGAAGCGGTCGGCGCGGAAAACATCTGCGCCTATATCGCCGAGCCGATCATGGGGGCAGGGGGGGTGATCGTGCCGCCCGAAGGCTACCACCCCGCCATGGCCGCGCTGATGCGGGAGTACGAGATCAAGTATATCTCCGACGAGGTCGTGACCTCCTTCGGCCGGCTCGGGCATTTCTTCGCGTCGAAAGACGTGTTCGGCGTCCAGCCCGACATCATCACCACCGCCAAGGGGCTCACCTCCGGCTACCAGCCGCTGTCGGCGACGATCATGTCGGACGAGATCCACGAGGTCATCTCGGGGCCCGACGGCGTGTTCTTCCAGGGCATGACCTACTCTGGCCACCCCGCCGCCTCCGCCGCCGGCCTCGCCAACATCGCCCTGATGGAGCGCGAGGACATCCCCGGCCGGGTGCAGACCACCGGCAAGCTGTTCGAAAAAGCGCTGCGCGATCTCGGCGATCTCGACATGGTCGGCGAGGTCCGCGGCAGCCACTTCATGATGGGCATCGAGTTCGTCCGCGACAAGGCGAAGAAGACCCCCTTCGAACCGGATGACAAGATCGGCCTCAAGGTGGCGCGCGCGGCCCAGAACCGGGGGCTGATCGCCCGGCCGCTCGGCAATATCCTGATCCTGTCGCCGACGCTTGTGTTGGACGCGGCGATGATCGAGACCACGGCGGGCATTCTGCGCGAAAGCATCGCCGAGGTTCAGGCGAAGATCTGAGGGGGAGGGCAAGGCTATGGAAAAGACCGAAGTTCTGGTCGTCGGCGGCGGCCAGGCGGGGATCGCGATGAGCGAACACCTCGGCGCGCAAGGCATCGACCACCTGGTGCTGGAACGGGGCCGCACGGCGGAGCGCTGGCGCTCGGAGCGCTGGGACTCGCTCGTCGCCAACGGCCCGGCCTGGCACGACCGGTTCCCGAACCGCCTGTTCGAAGGCCACGATCCCGACGCCTTCGTGCCGAAGGAGGGGATCGCCGACTACCTCGTCGCCTATGCCGCCCAGGTGAACGCGCCGCTGCGTGAAGGCGTCGAGGTCACCCGCGTCACCCGCAAGCCCGAGGGCGCGGGCTTCCTTGCCGAGACCTCCGCCGGTCCGGTCGAAGCGCAATACGTGGTCGCGGCGACCGGCCCGTTCCAGCGGCCGGTGATCCCGCCCATCGTGCCCGAGACCCCGGCTGTGACACAGATCCATTCCACCGGCTACAAGAACCCCGAAGCCCTCCCCGAAGGCGGCGTGCTGGTGGTGGGCGCGGGCTCTTCGGGCGTGCAGATCGCCGCCGAGCTCGCCGCTGCTGGCCGCAAGACCTGGCTCTCGGTCGGCCCCCACGACCGCCCGCCGCGCCGCTACCGGGGCCGCGATTTCGTCTGGT
>JAGRMP010000464.1 GCA_020441225.1 Maritimibacter sp.
CGGGGCGCGACCGACATGAAGGGCTTTCTCGCCTGCGTCCTCGCCCGTGCCGAACGGGTGCAGACCGCGCCGCCATCCTACCCCATGAGCATCGCGCTCAGCTGGGACGAAGAGCTCGGCTGCCGGGGCATCCCCGAGATGATCGACCACGTCCTGCCCGCGCTCAGCCGCCCCGATCTGGTGGTGGTCGGCGAACCCACCTCGCTCAGGCTCTGCACCGGCCACAAGGGCAAGGCTGCCTACCGCGCCACCTGCCGGGGCGAGCCCGGGCACAGCGCCATGGCGCCGCAGTTCACCAATGCGCTGCACCTCGCCGCCGACCTCGTCCAGACCCTGCGCGCGGTGCAGGCGCGGCTCACCGAGACCGGCGCGCGCGAGCCCGGTTACGAGATCGGCTATTCCACCCTGCATGTCGGCAAGCTCGCGGGCGGCGTCGCGCTCAACATGGTCCCCGAACTGGCGACGGTCGATTTCGAGATCCGCCATGTCGCCGCCGACGACCCAGCGGAGCTGCTGGCCGAGGTCATCGCGGCGCTGCCCGAGGGGGCCGCCGACCGGATCGCGGTCGATCAGTTCAACGCCTATCCGGGCCTCGCCGCCGATCCTTCCCACCCGGCGCTCACCGCGCTTGCCACCCAGCTCGACGATCCCGCACCGGTCAAGGTCTCCTACGGCACCGAGGCGGGGTATTTCGCCGCCCTCGGCCTGCCCACGGTGGTTTGCGGGCCGGGCGACATGGCGGACGGCCACCAGCCGAACGAATCCATCGCAACAGCCGAACTCAGCCGCTGCACCGCCCTGATCGAGCGCTTGACCGCCTGATCGCGGCCTCCCGTGAAACCAAACCCGCCGCGCGTTCGTATATCCTGTAGCAACAGGAGAAACGACATGTGGCGACTGGCTCTCATCCTCGGCGCAATCCTCTCCGGCGCGCCCGCGCCCGCGCTCGACCTCGACACGCCGTTCCGCACCATCGAGGGCGGGACGCTCACCCTGTCCGACTGGGCCGGCCAGCCGGTGCTGGTGGTCAACACCGCCTCGCAATGCGCCTTCACCGGGCAATACGAGGGGCTGCAGGACCTCTACGACAAATACCGCGACCGGGGCCTCGTGGTGCTCGCGGTGCCGTCCGACGACTTCAACCAGGAGCTCGACACCGAGGCCGAGGTCAAGGATTTCTGCGAGATCAATTACGGCATCGACCTGCCGATGACCGCGATCACCCATGTGAAAGGCCCCGAGGCGCATCCGTTTTTCCGCTCGCTCCGCGATGAGGCGGGGTTCGAGCCCGGCTGGAACTTCAACAAGGTGCTGATTGGTGCCGACGGGTCGCTGGTCGAAACCTATGGGTCCCCGGTGCGGCCCCTGTCGCGGTCGATCCGAAAGCAGGTCGAGGCGCAATTGCGCTGATCGGCGCCTATTCGTAGCCAGTCATTTCCAGATAGCCCCGGCCCGTGTGGCTGCCCGCGACCGTGACCGGCCCCTCCCAATAGGGCACCGAGACCGCCATCCAGGCCCCGGGATTGAGCGCGCTCACCGTCACGTCCAGCTCTTGTTCAGGCACATCCACCCGCCAGCGCGTCGGCACCACGCGCCCCGCGACCTCCGTTTCGGCCAGCGGCACCGCCACGAAGGCCCCATCGCCGAGCGCTGTGGCCGTGCCGTCCGGGTCGATCCATGTCGCCGAGCTGTAGAAACTGCCGTCGCTCTGGCGCAGCCTGAACCCCATGAGTTTCTCGCCACTGTCGAACGAGAGCGAAAACCAGTCCCAACCGGTCTGATCGGCAGCGAGCGGCTGCGAGGACCATTCCCGGTCGAGCCAGGCCTCCCCCGCCACCGCCACATCGCCCCCCGGCAGGGTGAGCACCCCGTCCACGGCGAACGCGGGTTGCGAATAGTAATGGCTCGCCTGACCTGCGGCCGATTTCACCGAATAGCCGCCGTCGCCGTGGAACACCAACGGCCCCTCGGCCCTCAGCGCCACGTCATAGGCAAAGTCCGTCCCGGCGGCGGTGAGCCGCAGCGCGTCGAAGCTCTCACCCGCCATCTGCCATTCGTCGATCCAGGCGTCGAAAGGCGCGGCCTGCACCCCGGCCTGGCCGGTCCCGCCCCGGGCGAAGCGCTCGGCGACATAATGGTCCTCGGGCGTGGTCACCGCCGCATGGGCGAACCAGATCTGCGGGCTCGCAAACCCCTCCGCCTCCCCCGGGGCAAGCGCCGAACGAAACAGCGTCCATTGCAGCCCGTAAGGTGTGCCGTCGGGTCCGGTGAGATTGGCGGTCAGATACCACCACTCGATCCGGTAGTCGGGATGCGCGCCGTGGTCCTCGGGGAAGCGAAACACCGGGTCCGGCGTGGGCACGGCAAAGCCCTCGGCCTCCGTCCCCATCCCGGCAAAGCCCTGCGCCAGCGCGGCGAGGGGCAGCAGCAAAGCCATCACGAGTACCTTAACGTTCATTTGCGAACACCTTGAGCAGATGCGCGGGTGGCGTGCGCGCGAGCCGCCGTGCGGGCCACAGCGCGGCGACGACCGCAGCGGCGAGCGCGAACAGGCCGAGCTGAAGATAGGACCCCGGGAACAGATACATCGGCAACCGCCAGCCGAAGGCCGCGACATTGACGATCGCGAGCAGCACCCAGGCAAGCGCCAGCCCCAGCGGCAGCGCGAAGAGCCCGGTCATCGCGGCCAGCACCACGGCGCGCACGAGCTCCAGCCGCCCCAGCGCGCGGCGGGTGAACCCCAGCGCCCAGACCGGCGCGAGCTGCGGCACCCGCATCGCGGACAGCGTGAGCAGGTTGGTCAGGATCGCAAACCCCGCGACCGCCAGCGTCAGCACGTTGAGCGCGCCGGTGACCAGGAAGGTCCGCTCGAAGATCTCCATCGAATAGGCCTTGAGCGCGGCCTGGTCGATGATGGCGTCGGCCGGCAATCCCACCTCGTCCACCAGCCCCCTGGCGAGCGCGTCGGGATCGTCGCTGCGCAGCCCGAAGCGCAGCGCGGGCCGGTCGGGAAACAGCGCCCGGAACAGCCCTTCGCCGATGATCGCCTGCCCGATCGGGTTGCCGTAATCGCCGAACACCCCGGCAATCGGCAGATCGGTCGCCGACCCGACCGTCAGCCGGTCGCCGACCCAGAGATCCGCCCGGCGCGCGAGCTGTTCGTTCACGAGCACCG
>JAGRMP010000465.1:0-7767 GCA_020441225.1 Maritimibacter sp.
TGGCCCGTGCACCGCTTCTCCAGCTTTCCGACATTTCGCTCACCTTCGGCGGCGACCCGGTGTTTTCCGGGCTCGACCTCGTCGTCCAGACCGGCGACCGGGTGGCGCTGGTGGGCCGCAACGGCTCGGGCAAGTCGACGCTGATGAAGGTCATGGCGGGGCTGGTCGAGCCCGACCGGGGCGAGCGGATCATGCCGCAGGGGACCCGCGCGGGCTACATGGAGCAGCACCCGGACCTCGCCGGCTTCGCGACGCTCGGCGATTTCGCCATCTCGGGCCTCGATCCGCACGAGGGCTACCGGGTCGAGCGGGCAGCGGAAGGGCTAAAGTTCGACCCCGCCACCGCCTGCGACCGGGCGTCGGGCGGCGAGCGGCGGCGCGCGGCACTCGCCAAGCTCATCGCCGAGGCGCCGGATCTGATGCTGCTCGACGAGCCCACCAACCATCTCGACATCGAGGCGATCCGCTGGCTCGAAGACGAGCTCTCGGCCACCCGTACCGCCTACGTGCTCATCAGCCACGACCGCGCTTTCCTGCGCGCGCTCACCCGGGCCACCTTGTGGATCGACCGCGGCCAGATCCGCCGCCAGGAACGCGGCTTCGAGGCCTTCGAGGCCTGGCGCGACAAGACCTGGGAAGAGGAAGACAGCGCCCGCCACAAGCTCGACCGCAAGATCAAGGCCGAGGCCCGCTGGGCGGTCGAGGGGATCAGCGCCCGGCGCAAGCGCAACATGGGCCGGGTCCGGGCGCTGCAGGAGCTGCGCGCCGAACGCGCGGGCCAGATCAGCCGCCAGGGCGCCGCCGCCATTGCGCTCGACGCCGGGCCCAAATCCGGCAAGCGGGTGATCGAGGCGCAGGGGATCTCCAAGCGCTTCGGCGACCGGGTCATCCTCGGCGATTTCTCGGTGCGGATCGCCCGCGGCGACCGGGTGGCGCTGGTCGGGCCGAACGGCGCGGGCAAGACCACGCTTCTGAAGATGCTCACCGGCGCGCTTGCGCCCGACACCGGCTCGGTCACGCTGGGCACCGGGCTGGAGATGGCGGTCTTCGACCAGAACCGTACCGCGCTCGACCCGGATGTCTCGCTGTGGGACGCGCTCGCGGGCGACAAGGAGATCGGCGTGTCGGGCAAGGCCGACCAGGTGATGGTGCGGGGCCAGCCGAAACACGTGGTGGGCTATCTCAAGGAGTTCCTGTTCGACGAGGCCCAGGCCCGCGCCCCGGTCCGGTCGCTCTCGGGCGGCGAAAAGGCGCGGCTGATCCTCGCCAAGATCATGGCCAGGCCCTCGAACCTCCTGGTGCTCGACGAACCGACCAACGATCTCGACGTCGAAACCCTCGATCTGCTCCAGGACCTGCTCGGCGATTACGACGGAACGGTGCTGCTCGTGAGCCACGACCGCGATTTCCTCGACCGGGTCGCCGCCACGACCATCGCGATGGAAGGCGACGGGCGGGCCACGATCTACGCCGGCGGCTGGAGCGACTACCAGGCGCAGCGGGGCGCCGGAGCCCCGGTGGCCGCGGCACGGTCGAAACCGGTCGCGGAAACGAAAGCCGGGCCCAGGGCGGAAAAGCCGAAAGCGGAGAAGCCGGCGGGGGCGGGGCTCAGCTTTACCGAAAAGCACCGGCTCGAGGCGCTCCCGGGCGAGATCGACCGGCTCACCGCCGAGATCGGCAAGCTCGAAAGCTTCCTCGCCGACCCCGGGCTCTTCACCCGCGAGCCGGTGAAATTCAAGAAAGCCTCCGAAGGGCTGGTCGAGCGGCAACAGAAACTTGCCGCCGCCGAGGAGGAATGGCTCGACCTCATGGAACGCGACGGGGCGTAGCCGCCCGCCCGCCGCGCCTCCTTTTTCTTGGCAAAAATACTCAAAGAACGGCCGCGACGGGCGCGGGCGGGTCGAAAAACGCGCGCAACGGGGCAGAACCTGCGGCCAAACCTGCGCCAGATCAAGTCGCGCTGCGCTGCAGCGTGCTATGGAGCGGGCGCGCGCGAACACCGGGTCGCGGCGTGCCCCCCGTGACATCAGCCGTGGCCCTTCGGAGGAGGAAGGTGACATGTCTGGTGTACGCCCTGTGGCGAACCGTTGGTGGGTGGTGTTCGGCGCGGTTCTGATGCAGCTCAGCCTCGGCGCGATCTACGCCTGGTCGGTGTTCACGCCGTCGCTGATCGAAGCGGGCTGGAGCCGGGTTGAGACCCAGGTGGTCTTCGGCACGGGCCTCGCGGCTTTTGCCCTGGTGATGGTCGTGGCCGGGCGGCTCCTGGTGCGGTTCGGACCGCGCCGGCTGGCGCTCGCGGGCGGCGCGGTGCTGGGGCTCGGCTATATCCTCGCCGGACTGTTCGGGGCCACCAACTTCTGGGTCGTGCTGATCGGCGTCGGTGTCATCGGCGGGGCCGGGATCGGGCTCGGCTATGTCGTGCCCATCGCCGTCGGCATGCGCTGGTTCCCCGACCGCAAGGGCATGATCACCGGGCTCGCCGTGGCGGGCTTCGGCTTCGGCGCCATGGGCTGGGTCAAGCTCGCAGGCAGCTGGGGCGGGCTGATCGAGAACCTCGGCCTCGCGACCACCTTCACCCTCTACGGCATCGCCTATGCCGCGCTGATCTGGGTCGGCGCCATCTGGATGCGGATGCCGCCCAAGGGCTGGGTGCCGGCAGGCTTCACCCAGGCCGCGACCACCGCGACGGGAGGCGAGAACTACACGCTTGCCGAGATGCTGCGCACGCCGCAGTTTTACCTCGTCTTCCTGATCTTCGCGGTCTCGGCCGGCGCCGGGCTGATGTCGATCGGGCTGATGAAGCTCTACCCGATCGAAGCGCTGGAAGCGGCGGGTTACAGTGCGGTCGAGGCAAGCGCGATCGCGGGCACGGCGATGGCGGTGTTCTTCTCGCTGGCGAACGGGCTCGGCCGGATCCTCTGGGGGATCGCCTCGGACAAGCTCGGGCGCAAACGCTCGATCCTGGTGATGACCGGGACCCAGGCGCTGTTCCTCTTCGCCTTCACCGCGATGGCGGGCACGCCCTGGCTGCTCTATCTCGGGGCCACGCTGATAGGATTCAACTACGGCGGCGCCTTTGCGCTGTTCCCTGCGGTCACCGCCGATCTCTTCGGCAACGACCGCGTCGGGCAGAACTATCCTTACGTCTTCCTGAGCTACGGCGTCGGCGGCATCGTCTTCCCGATCCTGGGCGGCATGCTGGGCGATCTGGGGAACTTCCCGCTCGCCTTCTCGATCACTGCGGTGGCCTGCCTGGTCGGTGCCTTGGCGGCGGCGTTGATCCGCACCCCGGACCATGGCACCGCGAAGCATCATTTCTCGGTCCACGGGTTCCTGCACCAGATGCATTGGGATCTGCTCGACGAGGTGGTCGACCACGCGCTGCACCCGGATCATTACCGGCGGGTGGACAAGTAGGCCGGGGGCAGGCGGCAAGCGCCGGGGGGCTGTCTGCCCCCCGGACCCTGGACGAAAGGGCTTTGCCCTTCCGGTAACCCGGCAGGCGGTTTCGCAACGCGAAATCGCCGAGAGGGCCCCGAGAGTATTTCCCCCAGGAAAAAGAGGATCAGGCGCCCGCGACGAGGATCACGGCGATGTAATGGGCGACGGCGGCGGCGAGGACGTGACCGTGCCAGATCGCGGTGGCGTAGCGCATCCGGCCGTGGTGGAACAGCGTGCCGAACGTATAGGTGACGCCGCCCGCGAGGATCAGCACCAGCGCCACGGGGGGCAGGCTCTGGATCATCGGCCAGGCGGCGAGGAGGCCGAGCCAGCCCTGGGCGAGGTAAAGCGCGAAGCCGAGGCGGGGCCAGCGCGGAAACCAGGCGAGTTTCAGTACGATCCCGAGGCCCGCGAGGCTCCAGGCGGCGATGGCGAGGGCAAACCCGCGCCCGCCGCCGAGCCCGATCAGCGCCATCGGCGTATAGGTGCCGGCGATCATCACGTAGATCGCGGCGTGGTCGAAGCGCCGCAGCACGGCGCGGATCCTTGCGTGCAGCGTCATGTTGTAGGCAGCCGAGAAGGCGAAGGTCGCGACCAGCCCGGCGGCATAGGGCACGAGCGGCCAGATCCGGTCGGCGGGCACCCGGAGCGCGGCCCAGGTGAGCAGCGCCGCCGCGCCTGCGACGGCGAAGACCACGCCCAGCACATGCACGACCGCGTCGGCGATGTGCTCGCGGGGGGTGTATCCAGGGTAGGTCTTGCGCATCTTTTCTCCGCGTCCGGGGGCGATCCCGGACAGGGTAGCAAAGCCCGCGGGGCGATGCGCGTGTGACCTCGCGTCGGGCGCGCCCGGTGGCCGGACGCCCCCTACCAGCGCCCCGAGGCGCCCCCGCCCGAAGAGGAGCCGCCGCCGAAGGAGCCGCCGGAGGATGAGGAGGAACTGCGGGTCCGCGAGATGGTGTAGCTCGAGGTGTTTTCGTAGTGGCAATGCGGACAGAGCACGGTCTTGCGGCCGCTGCCCGTGCTGTTGCGGGTCGCCGCGCGCACCGTCTCGCGGGTGATGTCGAGGCCGCGCTGGCCGCAGTTGGGGCAGCGGCGGAAGCGGTCGACGATCCGCCGCCCGAACACCGCGATGCCGCCGAAGATCGCCATGATCGCGAGGCCGAAGCCGAGGCTGCCCTGGTCTCCCGACCCGTCGCCCGCGACCGGCGCGGGCGGGTTGCCCGCGGCATGTTCGCGCGCGATCCGGTCGATCACCACCAGCGTGCCGCTCTCGATCCCCTGTTCGAAATCGCCCGCGCCGAAGGCGGGGATGAAGGTGTCGTCGATGATCGCCTGGGCGACCGCGTCATAGCCCGAGGGGTAGCCCGACCCGAGCTCGATCCGCATTTCGCGGTCGGTGGTGAGCACGAGGATGAGGATGCCGTCGTTGCGGGTCGCGTCGCCGATGCCCCAGGCGTTGAACAGACCGGTGGCGAAGCTTTCGAGGCTGTCGCCGGGGTAGCCCCAGCGGGTGTGCATCGTGAGCACCGTGGCCTGGACGCCGGTCTCGTCGGCGAGGTTCTCCAGCGCCGTGGTGAGCCGTTGTTCGGCCGGGTCGCCGAGCACATCGGCCTGGTCGTTGACCCAGATGTTGTCATAGGTGGGGTAGTCCTGCGCCGCGGCGACCGCGGGCAGCAGGAGGGCGAGGAGCAGGGCGGCGAGACGGGGCATGATGTCCTCCCGAAGTGGGGCGTTTGCCCGATCATGCCTCAGCCGTGCGGCGAAATCATGGGGAAAGTCAGGCCTGTACGAACGGACCCGCCGCAGCTTTCAGAGCCGCGCGGCCGCCGCCGCGAGCGCCTGCGGGACCGCCAGCACGTCGTCGCGGGTGCAGTCCCAGGGGCCGACCTGGACGCGGATCACGAACCGGCCCTCATGCGTGGTCTGGGTGAGGTAGATCCGGCCCTCGCGGTTCACCGCGTCGAGCAGGGCGGCGGTGGCGTCGTCGTCCCGGTAGCGCAGGGAGAACAGCGACAGGATCGGCCCGGTGACGATCTCGAACCCGTCCATCGCGGCGATGGCCTCCGCCGCCTCGGCACTCCAGGCGACATGGTTGCGGATCCGGGTCCGGAGCGCCGCAAGCCCCTCGATCCGCAGGAGAAACCACAGTTTCAGCGCCCGGAAGCGGCGGCCGAGCGGCAGGGTCCATTCGTTGTAATTCACCACCTCACCGGCATGCCGGGTCTGCAGATAATCGGGCCTGAGCCCCATCGTCGCGATCTGGGGGCCGGGGTCGCGCAGGAACTGGACGCTCGCGTCGAACTGTGCGCCGAGCCATTTGTGCGGGTTGAAGACGACGCTGTCGGCCCCCTCGACCCCGGCCCAGAGCGCGCGAAACTCCGGCGCGATCATCGCGGTGCCGGCCCAGGCGGCGTCGACATGGGTCGGCAGCCCGTGGGCTTTGGCCACGGCGATGCAGGCGGCGAGGTCGTCGCAGGCGCCGATCGCGGTGCCGCCGGTGGCGAGGATGACGCCCGCCGGTCTGTGCCCCGCCGCGAGGTCGGCGCGGATCGCGGCGTCGAGCGCGCCGGGGTCCATCGAATAAAGCGGATCGTTCTCCCGGCCCGGGACCTTGACCAGGTTGTCCTGGCCGATGCCGGAGAGCCGCGCCGCCTTGTCGACCGAACTGTGGGTCTGGGCCGAGGCGTAGAGGCGCAGCCGGGGGGCGCCGGACAGCCCCGCGGTGAGCCCCGTGTAGCCGAGCGCGCGCTCGCGCATGGTGAGCACGGCGGAAAAGGTCGCGGTGGTGGCCGAATCGTGGATCGTGCCGGTGAAGTCGCCGGGCAGGCCGAGGGCGTCGCGCAGCCAGTCGATCACCAGCGCTTCCATTTCGTTCGCCGCCGGCGCCGTCTGCCACAGCATCGCCTGGCCCGCCATTGCATTGGCGAGCTGTTCGGCGAGCATCGAGGCGGGCGCGGCATTGGCCGGGAAATAGGCAAAGAAGCGCGGGTGCTGCCAATGTGTCATCGCGTCGGGCACCAGGCGCGCGAAATCGTCGAACACCTCTTCGACCGGGGTCGGCGATTCCGGCACCGGTGCCTCGATCAGCTTGCGGAAATCGCCGGGCGCGAGGTCGGGGCGCACCGGCCGGTCGCGGAGCCCCGCGTGATAGTCGCGCGCCCAGTCGGCGGCGCGTTTCGACCAGAAGGCGAGGTCGTCGTGATCCATGGCGCTGTCCTGTTGGCGGCCTGTGTCAGTCGAGGGTCACCGTCGCGGGCGACCGGTCGGGCAGATAGATATGGTAGCACAGCTCGCCGCCGCCCGGCTCGGGCATGGTCACCAGCCAGGGGTGGGTGACGTAGGTGTCGAGCCGCACGTTGCGGCCGGGGAAGATATCGGCGTAGTGCTGGCGCTCGCCGTTGTAATCGAGCCAGTAGACCGAGAAATACTCCTCGTCATTGGCGACCGCATTCACGAAGGTGATCGATGTCGGCAGAGTGCTGTCGATCGACCGGTAGACGCCTTCGCCGGGGCAGGCGGTCGCGGTCGAAAGGCCGAGGCCGGCAAGGGTTGTGGCGGCGAAGAGGGCTTTGCGCATCGGGTTCTCCGGAGGCAGGCCCGTGTCGGGCCCGGGGCGGGCGCGGACCAGAAGACCCGCACCCGGTCTGCGCCGGTGGCATCCCGGCACGGCGGGCGCTCAGCCCTTGGCGGTCTCCAGCGCCGAGATGATCGGCGAGAAATCCTCGGCCTTGAGGCTCGCGCCGCCAACCAGCGCGCCGTCGACATTGGCGACCGCGAAGATCTCGGCCGCGTTCGAGGGCTTGACCGAGCCGCCGTAGAGCACGCGGATCCGGTCGCCCTCACCGCCGAACCGCGCCACGAGACTCGCGCGGATGAAATCATGCACTTCGGTGATCTGTTCGATGGTCGGGATCTTGCCGGTGCCGATGGCCCAGATCGGCTCGTAGGCGATGACGGCGGTGGCGCCGGTGAGCCCGTCGGGGAGCGAACCGGCAAGCTGGGTGCCGATCACGTCGAGCGTGCTGCCCGCTTCGCGTTCCTCGAGGCTTTCCCCGAGGCAGATGACGGCCATGAGGCCCGCGGCCAGCGCGGCCTCGGCCTTGGCACATACGGTGGCGTCGCTTTCGCCGTGATCGGCGCGCCGCTCCGAATGGCCGACGATCACCGCGGTCGCGCCCGCGTCCACCAGCATGCCGGCAGAGATGTCGCCGGTATGCGCGCCCTTCTCGGCGGCGTGGCAATCCTGCCCGCCCACGGCCACGGCGCTGTCGGCGGCGGCCGCCGCCATCCGTTCCAGGAGCGTCGCCGGCGGGCAGATCAGCA
>JAGRMP010000465.1:7783-8159 GCA_020441225.1 Maritimibacter sp.
CATCGACCCCGGGCGCGCCATGGGCGGCCTTGAGCGCCGCGATCTCGCCGAGCGACGCGCTCGTGCCGTTCATTTTCCAGTTGCCTGCCGCAAGTCCACGCCGCATGTCGTTCTCCTTCATTCCGGTCTGGTGGGTCCAGTCGGGCGCGAGGGTAGCGCGAACGGGGCAGGGGGCAAGGGAAAAGGCGCCACACGGGCCTGCGGCAGAACCGCCGCGCGCGTCCGCCCGCCCCCGGTCCCTGCTTTTTCTTGGCTCAAATACTCCGGGGGTGCGGGGGCGGAGCCCCCGCCCGGGTCGCCGCGCCGTCAGGCGCGGCGAAACCCCTCATTCGACGATCTCAGCCGTTTCCAGCGCCGCATGCAAGAGCACGTCGAC
>JAGRMP010000466.1:0-2518 GCA_020441225.1 Maritimibacter sp.
CGGCGCAGCTCACCAGCCGGTAGAAGTCTTCGTCGGTCAGTTTCCCGTCGGCGGCCACCACGTCCTCGGACGAGGCCGCGGCGGCGGTCGGATCAAGCGTGGCGGAGGCCAGCAAGGCCGCGACGACCAGACCGAAGACCCGCGCCAGGGCGGGTCCGCGGCTCACAATACCCGCCCCGCAACCGCGTCGAGCCTGGCGACGAGCCCCGGGTCGCGGCGGTCGGGCGCGGTCATGATCGCGTGGGTGAGCGCCGTGTCACAGCCGTGGCGGCAGGTCTCGTGCACAGCCCCCAGCGCCTTGGGAAGATTGGCGATCATCCTGCGGGCGGCGGCGGAATTGGCGGTGAGCGTCTCGATGATGCGTGTCACATCGACCTCGCCATGATCGGGGTGCCAGCTGTCGTAATCGGTCACCATCGCCACGCTCGCGTAGCAGATCTCGGCCTCGCGGGCGAGCTTGGCTTCGGGCATGTTGGTCATGCCGATCACGTCCGCGCCCCAGACGTCGCGGTAGAGCTTCGATTCGGCCAGCGTCGAAAACTGCGGCCCCTCCATCGCCAGATAGGTCCCGCCCATGTGCACCGTCACCCCCTCGGCAGCGCCGAAACAGGCCTTGGAGAGCGTCGGGCAGGTCGGATGCGCCACGCTCACATGGGCGACGCAGCCGGTGCCGAAAAAGCTCTTCTCGCGGGCGAACGTCCGGTCGATGAACTGATCGACGATGACGAAATCGCCCGGCGCCATCTCTTCGCGGAACGAGCCGGTGGCCGAGACCGAGACGATGTCGGTCACCCCCATCCGTTTCATCGCGTCGATATTGGCGCGGTAGGGCACGGTGGTGGGGCTGTGCACGTGGCCGCGGCCGTGGCGCGGCAGAAACACCATCTTCACCCCGTCGAGCCGGCCGGTGAAAAGCTGGTCCGAGGGCTTGCCCCAGGGGGTATCGACGGCGACCCATTCGGCGCCTTCGAGCCCGTCGATCTGGTAGAGCCCCGAGCCGCCGATGATCCCGATCACCCGTTCCATGTGCCGCTCCTCTGCGCTCGACCCGTTGCTGATCCAAGGGGTTGCAAATGCACCGCCGGAAATCAACTCGAAACGGTGGCCCGGGGGATCGCATGGGCGGGCGGAAAGCCGCATTCGCGCCCGGAAAGGGCCGAAATCGCCCGCTAGCCTCCCCCCATGTGGTTCTTCCGGTCGATCGAGCTTCTTCCCCGCCCCAGGTTCCTCGGGCTTGCGCCGACCCTGGCCATGCTCGCGGTCTGGGCCGTCTTCGAGGGGACGACGCCGGCCCTGTTCGGGCATCCGGTCCAGCCCCTCTGGCTCGCTTTCGTCACCTTCTTCGCCCTCACTCTGGCGGCGCGTCTGCCGCAGCTCCTGGCGCGCGCCGAGGGGCGCGGGAACGGGCGTGTCGCGCTGATCCTGTCCGCCGTTGCGATTGCGCTCCTGGTCGGCGCGGGCGGTTTGGTCACCGAGACCTACAGCCTGCAAATCGGCTGGATCCTCTGCTGGCTCGGCTATTCGGGGCTGTTCGTCCTGCTCCTTGCCACATCGGATCCCGGCGAGCTGGCGGCGTTCCCGTACCGCTGGGCCTCCGACCATCCCTTCTCGCGCGAGGCGATGTGGATCGTGGCGCTGCGCCTCGCCACCGTGGCCTTGGCCGCCGCGTTGGTGGCGATCCACGGCACGCTCACGGAATGGGTGGTCACCATCACCCTCGGACGGCTGGCGCTGTTCTACCTGTTCGAATGGGTCACCATCCTGTTCGCGCTCACCTGGCGCGATCGCGACAGCTGAGCCGGCGGCTCGGGCGCGTCACCGGGTTTCGAACGTGGTTTAGCGGTAACAAGGTGCGCATCGCTGACCTTTTTACCCCTGGAGAGGTGGCCATTCCGGCCCAGGCGGTGTAGGGGGCCCGCAACGCGAACACATCCCGACATGAGGTGATCCCCTTGGCCCGAGCCCTCCTGGCGCGCTATGCAGCCCGTATCCGACCCGATCTCAGCAGCGGCGGCGAGACCCTCAACGCCGAACGGCTGCGCATCGAGCTCCTGTCAGGGCTGACCGTGGCGCTCGCGTTGGTGCCCGAGGCCGTGGCCTTCGCCTTCGTCGCGGGCGTGCACCCGCTGGTCGGGCTCTACGCGGCCTTTCTCGTCGGGCTGGTGACCGCGCTCATCGGCGGTCGGCCGGGGATGATCTCGGGTGCCACCGGCGCGCTCGCCGTGGTCATGGTGGCGCTGGTCGCCAGCCATGGCGTCGAATACCTCTTCGCCACCGTGGTGCTGATGGGGATCCTGCAAATCGCCGTGGGTGCGCTGCACTGGGGCAAGTTCATCCGCCTGGTACCGCACCCGGTGATGCTGGGCTTCGTCAACGGGCTCGCGATCGTCATCTTCCTCGCCCAGCTCAGCCAGTTCAAGGTGCCGGGCTCGGTCGAGATCAGCGGCCATGGCGGGGGCGAGTGGCTGTCGGGCCCGCCGCTCTACACCATGTTGGCGCTGGTGGCGCTGACCATGGC
>JAGRMP010000466.1:2524-2877 GCA_020441225.1 Maritimibacter sp.
ATCTGGCTCATGCCCCGGATCACCAAGGCGGTGCCCGCGCCGCTCGCGGGGATCGCGGTGGTGGCGCTGGTGGTGATCGGCTTCGGCATCGACGTGCCCCGCGTGGGCGACATGGCCTCCATCGAGGGCGGTCTGCCCGCCTTCCACATCCCCATGGTGCCGCTCACCCTCGACACGCTCTGGGTCATCCTGCCCTACGCGGTGATCCTCGCGGCCATCGGCCTCATCGAGAGCCTGCTCACCCTCAACCTCGTGGGCGAGATGACCGGCCAGCGCGGCGGCGCGAGCCAGGAATGCATCGCCCAAGGGGCGGCCAACGTGGTCACCGGCTTCTTCGGCGGCATGGGCGGCTG
>JAGRMP010000467.1:0-274 GCA_020441225.1 Maritimibacter sp.
TCGAGACCTATTCGAGCTGGTTCGTGCCGCACCTGACCGAGTACGACGCCAACGCCGCGCTCCTGTTCCCGCTGATGCGCGAGGCGGGCATCCACACCCAGATCGGTTACCCCTGCATCGTCACCACGGCGCACACCGAAGCCGACCTCCAGCGCGTGGTCGATGTCTTCCTCGCGGCCGTCGACACGCTGCAGGGCGTCGGCATCCTGCAACCGCAGGACGGCGCGACGGCGGCGGCGACGGCACCGGCCACGCCCGCTCCGGCGACCGGCGC
>JAGRMP010000467.1:378-9249 GCA_020441225.1 Maritimibacter sp.
CTCGTGGGGCCGCTGGACCCGGACGCGCTGCGCCGGGCGCTGGAAAAGGTGATCGCCCGGCATGACGGGTTGCGCATGGTCTTTGCCCGCACCGGCGAGAGCTTCGACATCCTCGACCCCTACGAGGTGCCGCTTGCGCTTCACGATGTGAGCGGTGAAGCCGATCCCCGGGCCGCGGCCAAACGGCTGATCGCCGAAGACGCCGCGCGCGAGATCGACATCGTCGCCGGGCCGCCGCTGCGCGCCTTCCTGATCCGGATCGACGCCGAAACCCATGTGCTGGTGATCGACGCCCACCACATCGTCTGCGACGGCTGGTCCTACAACGTGCTGACCGACGACCTCGCGGCCTTCTACCGCGAAGCGGTGACCGGCACGCCTGCCGCGCTCGCCCCCGCGCCCTCCTTTGCCGCCTTCGCCCAGGACAGCGCCCGGCGGCAGCCCTCGGCCGAGACCCGCGCCTTCTGGCAGGCGCAGTTCGCCGAGGTGCCGGAGCTTCCGGAGCTCCCCACCGACCGTCCGCGCCCAGCGGTGAAATCCTACCGCGGCGATACCTGCACGGCCCATATCCCGGGTGACGTGATGCGGGCCGCCCGGAAAGCCGGCGCCAAGCAAGGCTGCACCCTGTTCGCGACGCTGTTTGCGGGACTTCAGATCGTCATGAGCCGGCTCAGCGGCTCCGACGACGTGGTCCTCGGGGTACCGACGGGCGGCCAGGCGCTGCTTGAAAACCAGAACCTGATCGGCCATTGCGTGAACTTCCTGCCGATCCGGGCGGCCCAGGCGCCGGGAGCCACGGTCGCTCAGCATCTCGCCCATGTCAGCGACCAGGTGATGAACGCTTTCGAGCACCAGAACTACACGTTCGGCACGCTGGTGCGCGATCTCGACATCCCGCGCTCGCTCAACCGCCTGCCGCTCACCGAGATCCAGTTCAACCTCGAACGGCTCGGTGAAAGCGTCGACATGGGACCGGTGCGCCTGACCGCCGCGCCAAACCCGAAAACCGCGGTGAACTTCGATCTGTTCTTCAACTTCGTCGAACGCCGTGACGGTCTGCGGGTCGACGTCGACTTCAACACCGATGTGTTCGATGCCGAGACCGTCCAGAGCTGGATCGGCCATATCGAAACCGTGCTCACCGAGATCGCCGCCGATATGGACCGGCCGGTGGCGGAGCTGCCGGTACAGACCGCCGACCAGACCCGTTGGCTGGCCGACACGCTGAACCGCACCGAACGCCCGCTGCCCGAGATCCAGACCATCCACGGGCTGGTCGAAGCAAGCGCCGCCGCCTATCCCGACGACATCGCGCTCGCCTTCGGCGACCAGCAGATCAGCTATGCCGGGCTCATGGCGGGAAGCGACGCGATCGCCAAGGCACTGCAGGATCGCGACATCGGCACCGGTGGCCGGGTCGCCGTTGCCCTGCCCCGCTCGATCCAATGCGTCGCTGCGCTGCTCGCCGTGATGAAGACCGGCAATGGCTATGTGCCGCTCGACCCGACCCAGCCGCCGGCGCGCCTGCGGATGATCCTCGAAAACGCCGATGTCTCGGCAATCATCCATGACCGGGACGCGCTGCCGGACTATGCGTCCGGGCTCGACCTCGCCTCGCTGCCGCTCGACAAGGCCGAGATCGGCGGCACCCCCGCCCCGGTCGAGACCAGCAGCGATGACAGCGCCTATGTCATGTTCACCTCCGGCTCGACCGGCACGCCCAAAGGTGTCGAGATCAGCCACCGATCCGTGGTGAACCTGCTCACCTCGATGGCGCAAGAGCCGGGCTTCGGCGACAGGGACGTGCTGCTCGCGGTCACCACGACGATGTTCGACATCTCGGTGCTCGAGATGTTCCTGCCCTTGATCCGGGGCGGGCGCACGGTGATTGCGGCGCATGAAGACGTGCTCGACGGCTTCAAGCTGGTGGACCGGCTGAACCGGGGCGACATCACCCATATGCAGGCGACGCCCACGCTCTGGCAGATGGTGCTGGAAGCCGGCTTCGCGCCCGCGCCCGGCTTCACCATGCTGGCGGGCGGCGAGCCCCTGCCCGCCGACCTCGCGGCGAAGCTCACCGCTGGCGGCGCGACATTGTGGAATGTCTACGGACCCACCGAGACCACGATCTGGTCGGCAATCTCGCGGATCGAACCGGGCGCGCCCGTGACCATCGGCCACCCGGTCGCCAACACGACGCTCCATGTGCTGGGGCCGCAGGATCAGCTCCTGCCCGTGGGCGCGGTCGGCGAGCTCAACATCGGCGGCGCGGGGCTTGCCAAGGGCTACTTCCGGCGGGCCGACCTGACCGCGGGGGCGTTCCGCGACGTTGCGGTGAACGGCCGTACCGAACGGCTTTACCGCACCGGCGACCTCGCCCGGCGGCGCGCGGACGGCACCATCCAGGTGCTGGGCCGCAACGACGGCCAGATCAAGCTGCGCGGGTTCCGCATCGAACTCGGCGAGGTCGAGACGGCGCTGCGCGGTCTCGACGGCGTCGCCAATGCGGCTGCGGCGCTCCGGCAATCGCCCCGGGGCGATGCCCAGCTCGTGGGTTACATCGTCTGCAAACCCGGCTGCGATCCCGCGCCCGAGACGTTGACGCTCGCGCTCACCGACCGCCTGCCCGGCTACATGGTGCCGAGCGCCTGGGTGTTCCTCAGCGCGTTGCCGCAGACCGCGAACGGCAAGCTCGACCGCAAGGCGCTGCCCGACCCGCAGGCCGCGGCGACGGTCACACCGTTGCATTCCGAGCCCAAATCGGCGACCGAGACCCAGATGGCCGAGATCTGGCGCGAGGTTCTGGGGCTCGACCGGATCAGTACGTCGCAGACGCTGTTCTCGCTCGGGGCGGATTCGCTCACGGTCTTCCGCATTGCCGCGCGGATGATCGACGCCGGGCTCAATCTCGAGGCGCGCCACCTGCTGCAATACCCGACGATCACCCAACTGGCCGCCTTCGCCGACAGCAACGGCGACGACCAGAGCGGGCCGAAGAAACCGTCGCTCAAGGCCTACCGGCGCGACGCCCGGCGCGGAACGACCTGACCGAAAGAAACGCCCGCCCGCGGGGAACCGGGGCGGGCGCGCTGTGGTACCGTTACCGATCTGAACGCGGCTGCGCGGACATGGCCCACGCGGCGTCGGCGCCGGTCTCGTCTAGTCTTGCGGGGTCTGGTCCCGGTTCAGCCGTTGTGCCTTGGCATCGAGCACGCCGATGATCCGTTCAAAGCCCGACCGCATCAGCGAGTCGCCATGCCAGCCGTTGACCGGGTAGACCGCCGTGTCGGCGGACAGAAGCTCCGACCATCCCAGAACGCCGTCGCGCGGCACCAGGCCCTGCGAGAGGGTCACGAACAGCGCCACCTCGCCGTCATAGCGGTCGAAGGCATAGGCCCGCGTCTGCTTGACCAGCACGTCGACGGTATCGTCCACCAGAACCTCGGTTTCGTCCCGCGCCGGCCGGGCGGTGAGGCGTTCGATGAGCCGGGCGGCAAAGGCGTTCTTGCGCAGCACATCCGCCCAGCCGATCTCACCCTTGCGCCTCAGCCCGAGATAATACCGCAGCCGGCGGAACCGGATGCGCCAGCGGTCGTACTTGAGGGCGAGGCGCGAGAAGACCTTGCTCGCGCCGGGCGCCCAGGAATCGATCATCGCGACGAGGACCGTATCCTGCCCTTTGTCCTGAAGCCGCTGCGCGAGCCGGAGCCCGACCCGCCCGTCGACGCAGAGCCCGCAGAACATCATCGGGCGGCCTGCGTAGCGCGCGAGAACGGTGCCGAGCGCGTCGTCGACACCCTGGTCGAGGCCCACCGCTTCGAGCGTACCGAGCGCGTCATTGTCCGGCACGCTCAGGTTCGCCACGGCGCAATCGGACACCATGTTGCGCGCGAGCGACTGGAACATGAACGGCTGGTTCACGGTGATCAGCACCGGCGCGTCGGCGGAGGATTTGCGCAGTTCGACCAGCTCCCAGATCGGTCCCTGCGGCACCGGCGGCGCAACCGGCGCAGCCGGCGGCGGGGCAACCGGATCCGGAGCCGTGGTAACTGGCGCAGCCGGCGGGGCGGCGGCGGGGACGGCGGGCGGCGGCGCCTGGGGCTCCAACAGCTTCGCCGAAGGATCGACAATACCGGTCAGACCTTCGATCGTCGGATCGGCCAGGAAAGCGTAGAGGCTCGGGCGCCTGTCGAACTGCGCGCCCACCTTGGCCAGCATCCTCAGTGCAAGGACAGAATAGCCGCCGAGATCGAAGAAATTACCGGTGATGTCGGCGGGCGGAAGGCCGAGAACCTCGGCCCAGATCTGGCGCAGGCTCGCCGCAACATCGCGCGGCGCGGCCGCCGCGGCCGGGGCCTCGACCCCCAGCTTTTCGGCCAGCCGCCGGGTCAGGGTGCGAAACTCCATGTCGGTCAGGAACCCCATGATCACCTCGGGCTCCGGCGGGCGGATGCCGAAATCCTCCAGCTTGCTCTCCAGCGGGGTCTCCGGGCAGAGCGTCACCAACTGGCGCGACAAGCGGATCTGGTCGGCCATCGTCACCAGCGTCTCGCGCCGCTTGGGCTGCTTTATTTCGTCCGCGCGCGCCAGCAGCGTGTCCAGGTCGCCGTATTCGTTGATCAGTAGCGCCGCGGTTTTCACGCCGATGCCGGGCGCGCCGGGGATATTGTCGACGCTGTCGCCGGCCAGCGCCTGCACATCCACCACGCGCTCTGGCCCGACGCCGAATTTCTCGACCACCTCGGCGGGACCGATGATGCGATCCTTCATCGCATCCCACATCACCACATTGGGCCCGACCAGCTGCATCAGATCCTTGTCCGAGGAAATGATCGTCACATCCCCCCCCGCCTCGACCGCCTGCCGGGTCAGCGTGGCAATAATGTCGTCGGCCTCATAGCCCTCGGTCTCGACGCAGGCGATGTTGAAAGCGCGCGTTGCCTCGCGGGTCAGCGGAAATTGCGGACGCAGATCCTCGGGCAACTCGGGGCGGTTGGCCTTGTAGTCGGGGAACAACGCGTTGCGAAAGGTTTTCGACGAATGGTCAAAGATCACGGCTACATGCGTCGCCGCCGTGCCGCCGTTCTTGCCCTCGGTATACCGCAACAGCATGTTGCAAAACCCGGCCACCGCTCCGATCGGCAAGCCGTCGGATTTGCGCGTCAGCGGCGGCAGCGCGTGATACGCCCTGAAGATGAACGCCGATCCGTCGATCAGATGCAGATGATCACCCTTGCCGAATGCCATGTCGCCGCCTCCCTGCAAATCCCGCCTTCGGGTATCGCAGGAAGCCCGGCGCATCACAACCATTGCCGCGCCGTCCCGTTCTGACTCCTGCGGCTTCATCTTGCCGAAAATACTCCCGCCGGAGGCAACCGCCGATGCCGCCGGGCGCCCAAGCGGGCTCGTCGCCTCATCGGATGAATGTGCCGGCGTTCAGCTCCTTGAACGCCTGCTGCAACTCGGCGCGGGTGTTCATCACGATGGGGCCATGCCAGGCGACCGGCTCCTTGATCGGTTGCCCCGAGATCAGCAGGAACCGCATCCCCTCGGGTCCGGCCTGCACCACGATCTCGTCGCCCGTTCCGAACCGCACCAGCGTGCGGTTGCCGGTCTTGTCGCGGATGTTCAGCTCCTGCCCCGCGAATTCCTTTTCCACCTTGATCCCGACGGGTGCCGAAGCATCACGGAAAGTGCCCGATCCCGCGAACACATAGGCCAGGGTGTTGGCATAGGTATCAACCGGAAGCACCCGGCGGGCGTTTGGCGGCACCGACACATCCAGAAACAGCGGATTCGCCGCCACGCCATCCACCGGGCCGGTCTTGCCCCAGAACGTGCCGGTAATGATCCGCACCGAGGTGCCGTCATCCTCGACCACGGTCTCGATGTCTCCGCGGCCCACGTCCTGATAGCGCGGTGCGGTCATCTTCAGCGCGCGCGGCAGGTTGGCCCAGAGCTGGAACCCGTGCATCTGCCCACGCGCGTTCCCCTTGGGCATTTCCTGGTGCAAGATGCCCGACCCGGCCGTCATCCACTGCACCGACCCTGGCCCCAGCAAGCCCTTGTTGCCCAGAGAATCGCTGTGCTCGACGGTGCCTTCCAGCACGTAGGTGATGGTTTCGATTCCCCGGTGCGGGTGCCAGGGAAAACCGGGCTGGTAAAGATGCGGCGCGTCGTTGCGGAAATCGTCGAGCAGCAGGAACGGGTCGCTTTCCGCCGGATCGGCAAACCCGAAGGCCCGGTGCAAATGCACACCCGCGCCTTCCAGCGTGGGCTGGGCCTGGGACTGACCGGTCACGGGGCGAAACGTCATGGCAAGACCTCCTGTGGGCGTTCAACGCAAAAATGGCATCCGCCGTTCGAAAATCCAGCGCCCGGTGTGTGCGCGGCTGCACAGGAAGTGTTCACGCTCCTGCGCCCGGTGCCGGCGTTCAGTGCGCGTCGCCCGCACCCTCGGCCAGAACAAAGCGCGCGTCGCAATAGGGGCATTCCACCATCCCCGTGTCATGCGAGATCGTCAGCCAGACACGCGGATGACCCAGCGCGCCCTCGCCACCGTCGCAGGCAATGCGGCGGGTGGTCACGGTGCGGGTCTCGGGGGCGTCATGGGCAGGGTGTGCAGACGGGCTGGCGGACATCGGCGGTTTCCTTGTATCGGCGGGCAATTGGGCCTATGCGTGTGCGCCAGACAATACCCCATTGCCCGGCAGGAGCAAGATGACCGAACACGCGATCGAAATCCGGAACCTGCACAAGACCTATGCGGGCAACAAGCGGACCGGCCCGAAAGAGGCGCTCAAGGGGATCGACCTGACGATCCCGCAAGGGTCGGTGTTCGGCCTGCTGGGTCCGAACGGCGCGGGCAAATCGACGCTGATCAACATCATGGCCGGGCTGGTGGTGAAAACCACGGGCAAGGTGCGGATCTGGGGCTTCGACCAGGACGAGAACCCGCGACAGTCCCGCGCGGCGATCGGGGTGATGCCGCAAGAGCTGAACATCGACCCCTATTTCACCCCGCGCGAGGCGCTCGAGGTGCAGGCAGGTCTTTACGGTGTGCCGAAATCCGAACGCCGCACCGATGAAATCCTCGCCCTGATCGGCCTCACCGACAAGGCCGAGTCCTATGCCCGCACCCTCAGCGGCGGCATGCGGCGGCGCCTGCTGCTGGGCAAGGCGCTGGTGCATGGCCCGCAGGTGCTGGTCCTCGACGAACCCACCGCCGGGGTCGATATCGAATTGCGGCAAATGCTGTGGGACAATGTGCGCATGCTCAACCGGCAGGGGATGACGATCATCCTGACCACGCATTACCTCGAGGAAGCGCAAGCGATGTGCGACGAGATCGCGATCATCGACCGGGGTGATCTGATCATCCGCGACACCACCGACTCGATCCTTGCCCGGATGGACGCAAAGACGCTGCTGGTGCGCCCCGCTTTGCCGGTCGCCGCCGTCACCCTCCCCGAGGGCGTCACGCGTGAGGACCGGGGCGATGGCTGGCTGGTCTTCACCTACCCGCGCAGCCGGGTCGGCGCGGGCCAGATCCTGACGGCGCTGTCGGCGGCGGGGGTGGATGTCGTGGACCTCTCGACCACCGAACCCGACCTCGAGGATGCGTTCCTCGCCCTGACCCGCAGCCACCACTGACGCACGCAGGGCGCGGCGCGCGGCCACCCTGGCCCTTCGCGTCCCTTTCATCTTGCCTGAAATACTCTGGGGGATGAGCCCGCAGGGCGAAGGGGGCAACGCCCCCTTTTCTGTATCTGGCCCGTCAGCCCAATTGATCCGACGGGATCACCGGAAAGAACACGCCGCCCGACCAGAGCCCGAACCAGCGCGCGCCCTCGTGCCACTCGTGCGCGCCCAGATCGACCAGCCGGTAAAAGCTCTTGCGGTCGATCAGCGCCTCCAGCCCGGCGCGGATCATCACATAGGGGGCGGGTTCGCCGGTTTCGGCGTCGCGCGTCACGCGGATCGGGTTGTCCGGCCCCGCCGCGGCGAAATCCCCGACATTGGTCTCGAAGGTCAGCAGCTGACCGTGCCCGTGTCCCTGGCGGGTGAAGTCCACCGCCACGAAGGGCGCGTCATCGACGGTGATGCCGACCTTCTCGACCGGCGTGACCAGGAAATACTTGCCGTCTTCTCGTTTCAGGATCGTTGAAAACAGCCGCACCAAGGGCGCGCGGCCAATCGGTGTGCCCAGATAGAACCATGTTCCGTCGCGCGCGATGCGGATGTCCAGATCGCCGCAATACGGCGGGTTCCACAGGTGAACGGGCGGCAGACCGCCCTTTTTCGCGGCTTTCTGCGCCGAAGCGGCCAGCGTGTCGGCGCTGGGTTTTCCGGCCGGGGGGGTCACATTGTCTTGTGGGGCCATGCAATTTATCCAACTTGCTCTGGGCGAAGGGGTTCATGCTGACATATAACCGGCTTGGACACAAAGACACGCCCCAGGCGTATGCATTCCCCGAGGAGACCGCCGATGACCGAATCCCTGGTTCCCGCGATCGAGGCGCTGGGCGCCCGTCTGGCCGAAGCCCGCGCCGCCATCGCACCGCGTTTCATCGGTCAGGAAACGGTGGTCGACCTGTCGCTGACCGCGCTCTTGTCGGGCGGGCATGCGTTGCTGGTTGGCCTGCCGGGGCTGGGCAAGACGCGGCTGGTCGATACGCTGGCCAAGGTGATGGGGCTGGGGTCGAACCGGATCCAGTTTACACCCGACCTGATGCCCGCCGATATCCTGGGCTCCGAGGTGCTGGAAACCGACGCCGACGGTCGCCGCGCCTTTCGCTTTATCGAAGGGCCGGTGTTCTGCCAGTTGCTGATGGCCGACGAGATCAACCGCGCCAGCCCTCGCACCCAGTC
>JAGRMP010000467.1:9372-9659 GCA_020441225.1 Maritimibacter sp.
GCCCGAAGCGCAGCTCGACCGTTTTCTGGTGCAGATCGACGTGGATTACCCCGACCGTGATACCGAACGCGCGATCCTTCTGGCGACGACCGGCACCAGTGACGCAGCCGTCGCGCAGGTTTTCACCGCCGAGGATCTGATCGCGGCGCAAACCCTGATCCGCCGGATGCCGGTCGGTGACAGCACGGTGGCCGCGATCCTGGACCTGGTGCGCGCCTGTCGCCCCGGCGCGGCCGATGCCGACCCCGCGCTGGGCGACAGCCTGGCCTGGGGGCCGGGGCCGCGCG
>JAGRMP010000468.1 GCA_020441225.1 Maritimibacter sp.
CGCCTCCGTCGGTGGCGGCGCTGCCGGCCCCGACAACGGCGGTCTCGACGACGACACCGACGGCGACGACGACGTCAACGACGGTGACGACAATGGCAACGACGATGACGACAATGGCTCCGACGGCGGCGACCACGGCACCAGCGGTGGCGACAATGGCACCGACGGTGGCGACCACGGCACCAGCGGTGGCGACAATGGCACCGACGGTGGCGACCACGGCACCAACGGTGGCGACAGCGGCACCGATGGCGGCGACCGCGGCGGCGACAGTGGCTCCGACGGCGGCGACCGCGGTGGCGACAGTGGTTCCGACGGTGGCGACCGCGGCGGCGACGGTGGCGACCGTGGCGGCGACGGTGGCGACCGCGGCGGCGACGGCGGCGACCGTGGCGGCGACAAGAACAGCTGAACCTGTCACGTCCGAAAGCGGGAACCGGCGCCTGGCCGCCGGTTCCGACACAGATCGAGACCCACGTCTGGCGCGCCGTCATCGGCGCGCCATGTCGTTTCGGAGATAAGGGGTCGGGACCCTATCAGCCGCTGGCGAAAACGTTCACCCAGCGCGTCGGGCGGTCCGGATCCTGCATCCGCAGGAACATGTAGCGGGTGTCCTGCCATGACCGGATCTGATCGGTAAGATTGTCGAGCACGAGATCACCGCTTTGCGACCGGAAGACCAGCACGGCGTGCGGGTTGCGCTGCCGGTCGAGCACCGTGGCGATCAGCAGCCGGCGCGGGTCGACCCCGGCGGAGATCAGCTCGCGCTTCTTGAGCAGGGCGAAATCCTCGCAATCGCCGCCTGTGGCCGTGGGCAGGGCCCAGACCTCGCTGACCCCGTATTGCCGGTCGTCCTCGATCGCCCGCACCGAGTGGTTGACCCGCGAATTCACCGCAGCGACCTGTTGGAGTTCGTCGCGCATGGACACGCGTTGCACGGCGGCCTGGGCGCAGGCCCAGCTGTAGGTGCTGCAAATCGCTTGCGCCCCGTCGGGTGCGGGCGCCCCGCCCTTGTGTTGAATGAATGCATTCGTTGCGGAGGCGCCGTCGGTGGACGCGATGAACGCAATGGCGGTGACAGCCGCGCAAAGCAGTGCCGAGGCGTACGCGCGCAGCGCGCGGACGCGGTCGGCCGACAATTGCCTCATGGCATTCAGCCTTTCCCAGGGGGCCCCAGACATGGCAGCAGGGCGAGCAGTGGTCTTGATCTGCACCGAGACGATCAGCAGCGCCTCGGTCGAAGGCACACTGGGTACGAACTAAGACAGAACTCGGGCAGGAACGCGTAATCTTGGTGATACTGTGGATGGAATGTGGTGCGATTCGGGGCAATCGGACCAGTCTGGCGCGAATTGTTCATCGAAACTGTACAATTCCCCGCTTATTGCGACAAATCCGCGCAGACACAACCAGAAGGCGAATCACGTGTTCGGGCCGGTAATCGGCGCGATTCGGCAGGTTTGTTTCCGAACCCGGCACCATTCGGCACCTTGCGGCCGGGGATGTCCCGGTCGTAAGAATCACCCATGACAGAAAACACCCCCCAGACGCTCGTCCTCGGCCTCGGAAACACCCTGCTCACCGACGAGCAGGTGGGCGTCCGCGTCGCCGAAGCGGTCGGGCGCGACCCGCGCGCCGCCGCGCTTGGCATCCGCGCCCTCGACGGCGGCACCATGGGGCTGACGCTGCTCGTCGACATGGAAGAGGCCGACGCGATGGTGGTGATCGACGCCGCCCAACTCAATGGCGTGCCGGGCGACGTGGCGGTGTTCGAAGGCCCGGACATGGATCATTTCCTGCGTACCCGTGGCCGCAACCCGCATGATATCGGCCTCGACGACATGCTCGACGGGCTGCGCCTGCGCGGTGCGGTGCCCGACCAGCGTGCCCTGGTCGGCATCCAGCCCGCGCATCTGGGCGTCGGCGAAGCGATGACCGCCGCCGTCGCGGCCGCCGTCGCCGGCGCGGTCGAAGAGGTGTTTGCGCTGGTCGCCCGCTGGCAGGGCTGACACGGCGGCCGCCTGCCGGCGCGGACCCCGGCCTCGCACCCAGCCAGTGATAACTACATAACATGTATTTGTAATGTAAGAAATATTCTTACAATTCAAAGATTTGAATGTGTTCATGGATTGATCCAGATCAAGACGAAACAGCCCCACCTTTGGCAATCTGACGCAATCAAGGATCGAGTTTTCAAGGTCAGGCAAAGCTAGGGAGGCCGGTGTGGACGCTGGAGGGCGCTCATCGGGACAGGTGAATTCTGTCCGCTCGGGACTGTTGGACTCTGTCCGCGAACTTCGCGCGCATGTGCCCACGGGCAACGCCGGGCCGGTCCTGCGCGAGATCGCCGCCGCCCTCGCCCGCCTCATCGACACCGGCGAACCCACGACGATCGACCTCGGTGCCCTGCCCTTCAGCGCGGGCGACGAAAAGGCACTCGACGCCGTGCTCGGCAGCGGCGAGATCCGCGCCACGCTCGACGCGCTCGGCACCAGCCATGTCAGCGAGACCGGGGTCCCGGGCGTCTGGCGGGTCGATCATTTCGACCAGCAGGGCGAAACGCTGTCGCGCTTCGTCGAGATCACTTTCGTCCCCGAAATCCTCAGGACCCAGCGCGCGGACGCGGAACAGGGCCTGGCGCGGCTGCAGGCGGCGCTTTCGGAACCGGACGTATCCCAGACTTCTAAGGAGGAGCGAAATGGCTGACAGACCCATGCTACCTGAGTTGATGCGGGCCCACGGCGTCAGCCGACGCGGCTTTCTGAAATATTGCGCCTCGCTCACCTCGGCGCTGGCGCTGCCGCCGGCGCTCGCCCCGAAGATTGCCTATGCGCTCGAACATGCGGCCCGGCCCTCGGTGATCTGGCTCAGCTTCCAGGAATGCACCGGCTGCACCGAGGCGATCACGCGCAGCCACGCGCCGACCATCGAAGACCTGATCTTCAACGCGATCTCGCTCGATTATCACCACACGCTGCAGGCCGCCTCCGGCCATGCCGCCGAGGAAGCCCGCGCGAAGGCGATGGAAGAGAATTACGGCAATTACCTGGTGATCGTCGACGGCTCGATCCCGGTCGACAACCCGGAATATTCCTGCATTGCGGGGATCTCGAACCTCGACATGCTCAAGGAAACCGCCGCCGGCGCCGCCGCCATCGTGGCCGTGGGCACCTGTGCGGCTTTCGGCGGCATCCCGCATGCCAACCCCAACCCGACCGGCGCGGTCTCGGTGAGCGACGTCATCACCGACAAGCCGATCATCAACATCCCCGGCTGCCCGCCGATCCCGATCGTGATGACCAGCGTGATCGCGCAGTTCCTCGCCCTCGGGCTCGAGTCGATCGAAGTCGACGAGCTCGGCCGGCCCAAGGCCTTTTTCGGTGAAACCATCCACGACCGCTGCTACCGCCGGCCGTTCTACGACAAGGGGCTGTTCGCCGAGACCTTCGACGACGAAGGCGCGCGGGCGGGCTGGTGCCTGTACAAGCTCGGCTGCAAGGGCCCGACCACCAAATCGGTCTGTGCCACAGTCAAGTGGAACGACGGCACCTCCTTCCCGATCCAGTCGGGTCACCCCTGCCTCGGCTGCACCGAGCCGGATTTCTGGGACAACGGCGGGTTCTACAAGCCGCTGTCGACGCCCGCGGGCGATTACCGCCAGGCCGGCTACGCCGCAATCGCGGCCGGCGCGGCGCTCGGCGTCGCCGGTGGCGTGATGGCGCGGGCGACCAAGGCCAAGGCGGCCCGGAACCACGAAGTGGTCGACGCCCATGATCTGGAGAAGAAGTCATGAACAATCCGTATTTCGACTTTCTCATGTGGGTCCGCGGCCCCGGCTTCAACATCGCCCTCGTGATCCTGGTGGGCGGCATCCTGCTGCGGCTGGTCGAGATCCTGGTGCTCGGCCGCAAGACCGACTTTGCCCAACCCAAGGGCAACGGCGTGACCCAGGGGATCAAGACGATCTTCACCCGGTCCTGGATCCGCAAGGGGATGATGAAGGAAGCGCCCGTCACCTATGTGGCCGGCTACATCTTCCACCTCGGCTTTTTCATCGCCTTCCTGTTCCTCGGCGCCCATATCGCGCTCATCAAGTCGCTCCTCGGCTTCGGCTGGTTCGACCTCAACAAAGCGCTGATCGAGGCCGCCGCGGCGCTCGCGGTGATCGCGGCGCTGGCGCTGGCGTACACACGGATGACTGACCCGGTGCGCCGGGCGCTGACCAAATTCGACGATTGGGTGGTGCTGCTCCTGTCGGTCCTGCCGCTCGTCACCGGCTATATCGCGGTCAACCGGGTCTTCGGCGTGGACGCCACCCTGTGGATGGCGATCCATATCCTCACCGCCGAGCTGCTGATGGTGGCCTTCCCCTTCACCAAGCTGATGCATGCCGTCACCTTCGCGGTGGCCCGCTACTACAACGGCTCGATCCAGGGCCGGAAAGGAGCTGAATCATGACCGCGACACTCGAACGGGGCCTGAACGCGCTGCGCGAACAGATCGACGCGCCGGTCGCGAGCTTCTTCACCTCCTGCGTGAGCTGCGGTCTCTGCGCCGAAGCCTGCCTGTTCTACAAGGAGACCGGCGATCCGCAGTACACGCCGATCCACAAGCTCGAACCGATGAAGCGGATCTGGCAGAACGAGTTCACCCTGCTGGGCCGGGCGAAATCGCTGCTCGGCCTCGGCAAGAAAGTCGACGACGAGATGCTGACCGAGT
>JAGRMP010000469.1 GCA_020441225.1 Maritimibacter sp.
ATCGCGTCGCGGGTCGCCTGGTCCAGGTTCACGTCCGGGATCTCGGCCCGCGTCACCTCGATCCCCCAGGCATCGACCGCATCCTCGACGCTCGACTTGATCTGGGTAATCAGCGCCGAGCGGTTCGACTGCACCTCGTCGAGGTCCATCTTGCCGATCTCGGCCCGCACGATGCCCGCGACCGTGGTGGCGATGGCGGCATCCACGTCGCGGATCCGGTAGACGGTCTTTTCCGGCTCCAGGATCCGGTAAAACACGCTCGTGTCGATCTGCACCAGCACGTTGTCCTTGGTGATCGCGTCCTGCGTCGCGTTGGGCAACTGGCGTTCCAGGATCGACACCCGGTGCCGCACCCGGTCGATGAACGGGACGATGAAGTTGATCCCCGGCCCGAGCACCGATTGCAGCCGGCCGAAGCGTTCGACGACGAATTTCTGGCTCTGCGGCACGATCCGGACACCGAGGAATACCGAGATGATGATGAACAGGGCGACGAGAAGCAAAATGATGTTCGCACCGAGGAATTGCGAGAGGAGTTGTTCAATGGACATGGAGGGCCTCATGAAAATGCGAGGGGTCGCATGGTTTAGGATGTGGGGGTCGGGACCGGCGTTCCAAGAGCTTCGGCCGCCCGCACAGGCCGGCGGGGCCCGAAATCGGGCCTCTGCGCGCGAAACTCAGTGTTTTTCCCATGCTCGGTCCCGGATCGACAGGTTTCGCACCCGTGCTACAGGCCAAAGCGGTCAGGGCCTTGAAGATATTGTGTCGCCAAGATGGCAACAATCATAGCCCATTTTCGGCTTTGTTGCGCAAACCCGCGGTGGCAAGCCCGGCCAGCCCCGCCCGCACCCGCGATTTGAAATGCGGCACCGCGCGCGGGTGGGCAAGCCAGGCTTCGGGCGACATCAAGAGCCAGCCCTGCCCCTCGTCCCCGAAGACGATGGCGCGTTCCGCCTCCGGGCCGAGGCTTGCCGCGAACCAGACCGATTGCCCGCCGCTGGTGGGGCTGTCGAAGACCCCCCGCCAGGCCAGCGCGCCCGGGTCGAGCACCAGCCCGAACTCCTCGCGCGTCTCGCGCAGCACGCAGGCTTCGGGGCTTTCCGCCCCCTCGCGCCCGCCGCCGGGCATGTCCCACCAGCCGGGATAGGAGATCGTCGGGATGTCGTCGCGCAGGAGCGTGAGCAAGCGGCCCCCGATCAGCAGCACGATCTTCGCACCATCGAAGTCCAACCCGTCGAAGTCCAGCCCGTCGAACTCCACACCTCAATCCTCCGCCGGCGGCCTGAGCGCTCCGGCGAGCAGCCCGATCATCACCGCGAGCAGCGCGATCACCCCGAAGGCCGCCCGCACCGAGGTCGCATGGGCGACAAAGCCCAGCACCGGCGGCCCCAGCAACATGCCGCCATACCCCAGCGTCGCAACCGCGGCGATGGCGCGGCCCGGCTTCACCACCGGATCGTTGGCTGCCCGGCTGAAGGCGAGCGGGATGATGAGCGCATAGCCCACGCCCATGAGCGCAAACCCTACGAGCGCCACCGGGTAGCTCGCGAAGATCACCGCAAGGAGCGCTCCCGTTGCCGCCGAAAGCCCGGCGAGCCGCACCACTGTCACCGGGCCCAGGAGCGCCACGACGCCGCTGCCGAGGAACCGCACCGTCACCATCGTCACCGAAAAGGCGGCATAGCCCAGCGCCGAGGCCGCCTCGCCCGCGCCGGTGGCGGTGACGAGGAACAGCGCCCCCCAATCCGCCATACCGCCTTCGCCCACCGCCGCGCCCAGCGCCACCAGCGCCACCGGCAGGAGCGCACCTGTCGGAAAGGCAAAGACCGGCGCCTTGCCGTCATGGGCGTGGGTTTCCGAGACCCAGGCACCCCGCGCCACGGCGAGCGCCACGACACCCGCCGCCACCGCCACCACGATGAAATGCACCGGGATACCCATGCCCGCCTTGACCACGGCCCAGCCAATCGACGCGCCCAGCCCCGCGCCGAGGCTCCAGATCGCGTGGAAAACCGGCATGATCGGTCGCTTCCCTTCGCGCTCCACCTCGCCCGCCCAGGCATTCATGGTCACGTCCATCGACCCGTGCATCGAGCCGAAGAAGAACAGCGCCGGCGCCAGCGTCCAGACCCCGGGCGCCAGCGCCACCGCCCAGACCGCCACCATGTGCCCCGCCGCCAGCACCAGCGTCACCTGCGCCGCGCCGCGCTGGTCCGACCAGCGCCCCGCCAGCGGGAACGAGGCGATCGCGCCCAGCCCGATGGCGAGCAGCACCAGCCCCAGCGCCGCCGGGTCGAGCCCGTATTTCGCCGCCACCGCCGGCACCCGGCTCGCCCAGGTCCCGAAATAGACCCCGTTGAGCGCGAACATCGCCGCGACCGCCCAAAACCCCCTGCGCACGTCACCCATGGACCACCTCGATACCCCGTTCCGCGTACCCCGCCGTGACCTCCGCCCCGGCGTCGGTCACCACCACGTCGATCTCCTGCGGCTCCAGCGCGCGAAACCGGGCCCTGAGCCCCAGCTTCTGCGCCGAAACCGGCACGACCACAACATCCCCCGCCGCCGCCATCGCGCGTTTGAGCCGCGCCTCGCCGTCGCTGTCGGCGCTGAGCCCGTGCTCGGCATCGAGCCCGCAGGCGCCCAGCACCGTCACTTCCGCCGCGAGCCGCGAGAGCGTCAGCGCGCTTTCCGCTCCCGTCGCCGCCGCCCCCCCCGGAGGCAGCGCGCCACCGATGAGATGCACCGCGATCCCGCGTCCGTTACACGCCACCGCCACCCAGGGCGAGGGCGTCATCACCA
>JAGRMP010000470.1 GCA_020441225.1 Maritimibacter sp.
CGGCTTCCCGGCTTCCCGGCTTCCCCTTATACCGCCGGTTGATCCCGTATTCCCGCCCGACGACCACCCGCACCGCTGGAGTGGCGCGCCCATGGCCGGCGCGCAGCGCCGGCCCCCGCCCGCCGCAGGCGGCGCGTCAGCGCAATTTCCCGGAACCGCCGAGACACCCGCAGGGTCAGCGCGGCAGGGCCGCCGCGTCCCGCGCGAGGGCTTCGATCCCGGCCCAGTCCCCCGACGCTACCTTGTCCTTGGGGGCGACCCAGGAGCCGCCGGCACAGAGCACGTTGGGGAGTTTGAGGTAGTCGCGCGCGTTCGACGGGCTCACCCCGCCGGTCGGGCAGAACCGGATCGCCGGCAGCGGCGAGGCCAGCGAACTCAAAAACTTCGCCCCGCCCGCAGCTTCGGCGGGAAAGAATTTCATCACCGAATAGCCGCGCTCGTAGAGCCGCATCGCTTCCGACGCGGTGGCCGCACCTGGCAGCAGCGGCAAGCCCTCGGCCATGGCGGCGTCGAGCAGCGCGTCGGTCGCGCCGGGCGAGACGCCGAAGGTCGCGCCCGCGGCCTTGGCGGCCTTGACGTCCGACAGCGTCAGAAGCGTGCCTGCGCCGACGACGCCGCCGGGCACCTCGGCCATCGCCGCGATCACGTCGAGCGCGGCGGGGGTGCGCAGGGTCACCTCCAGCGCCGGCAGCCCGCCTGCGACCAGCGCTTCGGCCAGCGGCCGCGCCGTGGCCACGTCGTCGACGACGAGTACCGGGATGATCGGCGCGAGGCGGCAGACCGCCTCGGTGCGTTCGCTTGCTTCCTGTGGGGTCATGCCCTGATCTCCTGATTTACCGTCGCCGTCAGACCGCAGCCGTCAGACGACGGTGGCGGCGCCCGTGGTGGCAGGTCCCGCGTTGCGGCGGAACACGTCGAACAATTCGCGCCCCATGCCGGTGGCATTGCCGCTCAGATCGGCCACGACCGGCGTGCGGGCGTCGAACCCTTCCGCCAGCACTTCCAGCGTTCCGGCGGTCGCGTCAAGCCGGACCACGTCGCCATCGGCGAGTTTCGCGATCGGCCCGCCGAAGGCGGCCTCGGGCGAGACATGGATCGCCGCGGGCACCTTGCCCGAGGCACCCGACATCCGCCCGTCGGTCACCAGCGCCACCTTGAGCCCGCGGTCCAAGAGCACCGACAGGGTCGGGGTGAGCGCGTGCAGCTCCGGCATGCCGTTGGAACGCGGCCCCTGGAAGCGGACGACGACGATCACGTCGGAGGTGAACTCGCCCGCCCGGAACGCCGCTTTCACGCTGTCCTGGTCGTGGAAGATCCGCACCGGTGCCTCGATCACGTGGCGTTCCTCGGCGACGGCCGAGACCTTGATGACCGCCTGGCCGAGGTTCCCCCTCAGTTGCACGAGCCCGCCGGTCGCCTGGAACGGGTCGGACGGCGGGCGCAGGATCTTGTCGTTGAGGCTTTCACGCGGCTCCTCGGCCCAGACCAGCCCGTCGGGCCCCAGTTTCGGCTCGCGGGTGTAGGCGGCGAGCCCGGTGCCGACCACGGTGGTGGTGTCGTCATGCAGAAGCCCCGCGTCGAGCAGCTCGCCGATCATGTAGCCGAGCCCGCCCGCGGCGTGGAAATGGTTCAC
>JAGRMP010000471.1 GCA_020441225.1 Maritimibacter sp.
GGGGATCAGCCCGAAGGCCCAGCCGTCGCGCACGATCTTGGCGGTGGGCGACATGCCCGCGCCTTCGTCCTTGTCGATGCCGGCATATGTCTTCGACGGATGCATGCTTTCCCCTCCCCTTTTCGACCCGCGCCCTTGCTCAGGCGGTCAAGCTGGCGAACAGCGTGGGCAGTTGTTCGGGCAGCCGGTTCACATGGTCGACGATCGTGTAATTGCCCGCGCCGAAGATGCGTTTGACATAGGCATCGGCCTGGCGGTCGAGGGTCAAGCAATAGGTGAAGACCCCTTTGGAGGCAAGTTCGTCCACCGCCTTGCGGGTGTCGTGGCGCAGGTGCTGGGGATCGCGCTCGTCGATATCGGCCGGCGCGCCGTCGGTGACCAGCAGGATCAGCTTGCGCCGCTCGGGCTGCTTCAGGAGCCCCGCGCCGGCATGGCGCAGCGCCGCGCCCATGCGGGTGGAAAGCCCGCCCGTCATGCCGTCGAGCCGGGCCATGGCCTGGGTGTCGAAGGCCTGGGCGAAATCCTTGAACCTGTAATAATGCACGTCGTGCCGCCCGTCGGAGGCGAAGCCGTGGACGGCGAAGGGATCGCCGATTCCCTCGATGGCGGTCGCGACCAGCGTCGCGGCCTCGCGGGTGAGCTCCAGCACAGTCTTGTCGCTGCCCTCCATCGTGTCGTTGGTGCTTTCCGAGAGGTCGAGCAGCACGGTCACGGCAAGATCGCGCGACTTGATCACATTGCGCATGGTGATGCGCGGGTCGGGCTGGTCGCCCATGCGGATCGCGATCATCGCGTCGACGGCGGCGTTGATGTCGATCTCGTCGCCGTCCTCCATGTTGCGGATCCGCTGGACACCGGCGGGCGACAGGAGGTCGATGATTTGGCGGATGCGCTGGGCCACGGGTTTGTATGCGAGGAGGATGTCCTCGATCCTGCCCGGATCGCCCCGGGTCGCGCGGCGCTCGTAGACCGTGGCCCAGTCGGGGCGGTAGAGCTGCACCTGGTAATCCCACTCGTGGTAATGGAACGGGGCCGAGATCGGTTCCTTGCCCCACATGTCATTGTGCGAGACGGTGGCTTCGCCCGCGTCCTCGTAGGGCATGAAGGTGTCCTTGCCGACCCAGATCTCCTGCGCGTCGTCACCAGCGAGCTCGACATCGACCTCGTTGGCGAGCTCGATGGCGGAGACGTATTTGCGCACCTGGCGTTGCGAGGCGGGGATGTATTCGGCGCCGTGTTCGTCCCAGTTGAACTCCTCGAATTCCCAGACGAACCGGTTGTCGTCGCGGTAGGGAATGCGGATCGCATTGAGGATGCGCAAGCTCGGCACGTCGCGGGTGGCGACAAAGACGTGGTAGAGCTCCATGCCGAGATGCCAGGAGAGCTGGTTGTCCATCGGCCGCGTCGCCACCTCGGCGTGGAACTTGGCCCCCAGCGCGTCGAGCTGGGGGTGGCCGGTCGTGGCGGTGGGGTCGTTCAGGAGATGCGCGAAGGCTTCGAGCAGCACCATCGACGGGTGCTCGGGGCTGGCCTCGTAGCGCAGCGCCAGCAGGCTGCCCCAGAGCTTTCTGAGGCCCGGGAAGTCCTGCGCCGCACAATGCTCGACCCGGGCGTCCTCGACCAAGCCGATGAAGAACATCTGCGCCTGGCTGAGCTGCTCGGCCGAGATCGCAGCACTGGAATAGGCTATATGGGCCGCAAGATGCGCGGTCATCGCCCGGTAGAGGTCATGGCCCTTGACGCCCGCGATGTCGTCCACCGCGTCGGGCAGGTGCAGCACATGGGCGTCGATATAGGGTCGGAAGCCCTCGTAATCGGCGGCGGTCGGACGCAGGAAGAAGTCGCGGCCCCACAGCGCGCGCAGATAGAAATTGAGCTTACGCTGGGTGTCGATGAACAGGGTGCCGCGACGCTCCTGCTGCAGCATCTTTTTCGCGTCGGCGCTTTCGAGGGCGAAATACCGGGTCAGGTTCGGCAGATCGCGCCGGTAGGCGTCGGCGCCGAAATTGGCCCAGCGCTTTAGGCCGGAGAGCGTGAGCTTGGAGAGCAGCTCGTCGGAGACGCCGAGCATCGGGCGCAACCCGCGCGCCGCCTTGGCCGAGAGCTGGTGGATGAGCTGGAGATAGCCGCGCAACAGCTCCGGGTCGCCGAGGCGGCGCGCGGCGGTGGGGAGCGAGGCGAAGAGCAGCGCGATCACCTCGCCGGAGGTCATCGACGAGAGCTTCATCGCCGCCGCCACGCAGTCGCGGATCACGTCCTCGCCGCATTCGCGGGCGACGGCGGGCATGTTTTCGAGGTACGCAAGCACCAGGTCGGGACCGCGGCCGAGGTTGCACAGGCCCTTCGCCCCCTCCATGAGGTCGGACAGCCCCTGCGCCGACATCACCCGGGCCGCTTCGTGGAAGCTCGCCTCGACGGTGTCGAAATCTTCCGGGTGCTTGGCGAAACAGGCGCGGTAGTCTTCGAGTTCGACGGTCATGGTTCTGGCCTCACGGCTGATGCTGGGCGGGGACGGCGCCGCGCGGCGCCGTGCTGCGCGCCCGCGCGGGCGCGCTTCCCCACCGTCACACGAAGAAGGTCTCGACCGCCGCCTCGAGCGTCTCGCGCATGTCGGGATCGTCGGTGAGCGGGGTGACCAGCGTCATCAGGCAGGCGG
>JAGRMP010000472.1 GCA_020441225.1 Maritimibacter sp.
TGCAATAATTGCAAGATGAGACCATCTAACTTTGCAACTAAAATGAGCTGTGAAGCCCTTCGCCCTGCAACAGCCCCGCGCTATCGGTTTCGAGACGCACATAATTGCAGTTGGCAATGATTGAAAAGTGAGATGAAATGATCCACACTGTGACGACACCGTCCGGGCAGGGCGGGTGCGACGAGGAGCCGCAACGATGAAAACGACGTCCGACATGGAGAGGCTGACCTACCGCCTGAACCTGCTCGCCCGGCTCGCCATCGATGCGAACGACCAGATCTTCAAGGACAACACCGGGTTGTCGATCCGTGAAATCCGGGTATTGCGACTGATCGATGACAACCCGGGCATCACCTTCGTCGAACTGAACGACGCGGCGAACCTCGAACGGTCGCTGACCTCGCGGATCATCCAGACTCTGCTCAAGGCCGACCTGGCGCGGCGCGAGAACGATGCCGCGGATTCGCGGCGGTTCCGCCTGTTCAGCACATCCGCCGGGCAGGCGGTGCGGGCGAAGGCGCATACCATCTCCGACCGGCTCGAAGACATCCTGTTGCACCCGCTCGACAAAGACGAAGTCGCGACGCTCGATGCGCGGCTCGCGCGTCTTGCCGACTGGGTGCGCTCGCCGGATTACCGGGATGCGCTCTCAGACTGGTTGGACCCGCCGTGATCGTGCGGCCGATCCCTCCCGCACCGCCGGTGCGATCGCCAACGATCCCTGCTCGAGGCGTCCCATGACCTCCTACATCACCTATCTCGACTATATCGGCGTCGCCCTGTTCGCGGCCACGGGCGCGCTCGCGGCGTCGCGCAGGCAACTCGACATCCTGGGCTTTATCTTCCTCGGCATCCTGACCGGGGTCGGCGGCGGAACCGTCCGCGACCTCATCCTCGACGTGCCGGTTTTCTGGGTCCACCAGCAGACCTACCTCATGGTCAGCGGCGGCACCGCGCTCGCGGTGTTCTTTTCTGCCCACCTGATCGAGTATCGCTACCGGCTGCTCCTCTGGCTCGACGCGGTGGGGATCGCGGTCTACGCGGTCGTCGGCGCGCACAAGGGCCTGGTCGTGACTGACCTGCCCTTCGTCGCCGTCCTGACGGGGGCGATGACCGGCACGCTGGGCGGGATCCTGCGTGACGTCCTGACCGGCGAGGCCAACGCGGTAACCCGGCAGGAGATATACATCACCGCCGCCATCGCCGGCGCCGCGAGCTATGTGGTGCTCTACGAACTCGGGTTCCCGGGCCTTCCCAGCGCCGCGGTCGGCGCCCTCGTTGCCTTCGGGGTTCGGGCAGGCGCGCTGCTGTTCGGCTGGACCCTGCCGGCCTACCGGCGTCGCGACGGGCGGCCAACGGATCCATAGAAGGCGGTGCCCCGGGGAGCCGTTTTGCGTCGAGCGGAGATGGTTTGGATTGATACGCCGTCTATTCCACATCTACCATTTCCGCGCAATCCAACTTGACACCATATTCCAAGATCTTCTATGTAAAACATAATGATATCAATCTATTATCCGGGATTTCATTTTGCACAGCCACGCACTTCCCGATTTCCGGACTGTGAAAATCTGCCGCGCGATTGTCGCGGGTTTCCGGGCCTTTGGCCGGTGCGGATTTCTGGTGAGACCAAATCAAAGGCCCCAAAGAGGGCGGTTTCGGGCCGCAGTCTCTGTTTGCGATTCCGGCGGTACGAGTTTGGCGGATTGAGTGGGGGAGCGCGGCGTAGAATGGCACTACATCGCGCCTGGAAAACC
>JAGRMP010000054.1 GCA_020441225.1 Maritimibacter sp.
TCTCGCCCTCGCCGGGCAGGAAGACGAGCACGCCCCCCTCTGTCTCACCCACTGCGGTTTCGACCAGCCCCGCCACCGCCTCTTCGAAACGTGCCCACTTCTCCGTCGGCCGGTCCAGCCAGCGGGTTTCTACCGGAAAGGCGCGGCCCGCGCTGGTCACCACCGGGGCAGCGTCCAGCAGGGCGGCGACCGGTGCGGCGTCGAGCGTTGCCGACATCACCACCAGCATGAGATCCTCGCGCAGCGCGCTGCGCGCCTCCCAGGCCAGCGCGAGGCCGAGGTCGGCGTTCAACGACCGTTCGTGGAACTCGTCGAAGATCACCGCACCGACGCCCTCAAGCCCGGGGTCCGACTGCAGCATCCGGGTGAGGATGCCTTCGGTCACCACCTCGATCCGCGTGCCCTTGCCCACTTTCGCCTCGCCGCGGATGCGGTAGCCGACGGTCGCGCCCACGGCCTCGCCGAGTGTCTCGGCCATCCGCTCGGCGGCAGCGCGGGCGGCGAGCCGGCGCGGCTCCAGCATCACGATCCGGCCGGGTGTGAGGTCGAGGAGGGCCAGCGGCACCCGCGTGGTCTTGCCCGCGCCCGGTGGCGCGACCAGCACCGCCCGCCCGGCCGCGGAAAGGGCTGCGCGCAGCTCCGGCAGCGCGTCGTCGATCGGGAGCGGGGTCGGGGAGGGGGCCATGCCGTCCTTTTGGCACCGCCCGCACCGCTGGACAAGCGCCGCACGCTTGGGGCATCACGGGGGCCGGGATCACCGGGCCGGACGGAAGCAGATGGACATAGACGACCTCGCGAAACGGGTGCGGACGGGCGAACGCCGAGCGCTGGCCCGCGCCATCACCCTGGTCGAGAGCAACCGCGCCGACCACCGCGCCCAGGCGACGGCGCTGATCGACGCGCTCGCAGGGTCGGGCCGCGAGGCGCTGCGCATCGGCCTCTCGGGCACGCCCGGCGTCGGCAAGTCGACCTTCATCGAGGCCTTCGGCATGTTCCTGATCGCGCGAGGGCTCAAGGTCGCCGTGCTCGCGGTCGATCCCTCCTCGGCGCGCTCCGGCGGCTCGATCCTCGGCGACAAGACCCGGATGGAGCGGCTTGCGCGCGAGCCCGATGCCTTCATCCGTCCCTCGCCGTCGCAGACCCAGCTCGGCGGCGTCGCCCGGCGCACCCGCGAGGCGGTGGCGCTCTGCGAAGCGGCGGGGTTCGACGTGGTGCTGATCGAAACCGTGGGCGTCGGCCAGTCGGAAACCATGGTCGCGGGCATGGCGGATCTGTTCCTCCTGCTGATCGCCCCCGCCGGCGGCGACGAGCTTCAGGGGGTCAAGCGCGGCATCATGGAAATGGCCGACATGATCCTGGTCAACAAGGCCGACGGTCCCCTGCTCGCGACCGCGACCCGCACCTGCGCCGATTACGCCGGCGCGCTCAGGCTCCTGCGCAAGAGGAAGCAGGACCCGGACGGCTACCCAAGGGCGATGACCGTGTCGGCGATGACCGAGACCGGGCTGGCGGAGGCCTGGGACGCGATCACCGCGCTGGCCGACTGGCGACGGGAAAGCGGCGTCTGGGCCGCCACCCGCGCCGAACAGGCCCGCGCCTGGTTCGAGGACGACCTGCACCACGCGCTCCTCGCCCGGCTGGAACGCGACCCGAAGATCCGGGCGCTGGTGGTGGCGCTCGGCGACAAGGTGGCCAGCGGCACAACCTCGCCCACCGCCGCCGCCGAAACCGTGCTTGCGGCCCTCGACCCTTGAAGCGTCTTCCCCTTTTTCTTGGCAAAAGTACTCCCGGGGGTCTGGGGGTGGAACCCCCAGCCTGCGTGGCGCGGGACCGGACGGGTCGAAAAAGAGGGGTGACAGACCGGGTCCGACGGTCTATTTCCTCCCTGCAAACCCCATGACGGAGGCACGGATGTACGCAATCAGGACCCCATATCTCGGCTAGACCGCCGGTCCTGATCGGGCTGGCCTGTCAGCCCCGCACATCCCCCTTTTCCCGAAATCCACACCCGGATTCCCGTCATGTTCCGTTTTTTCGAAAACCTCGTCGATCCTTTCGCGCCTTCCGACGGCGCCACCCCTCCCGCCACCGTCTGGGCCTTTCTCAAGACCCAGTACGGCAATTTCGGCCGCACCATGTGGTGGATGGCCGCGACCGGCGTCGTCGTCGCGCTGATCGAGACCGGTCTCATCTTCTACACCGGCCGCATCGTCGATCTGATGGACGAGACCACGCCCGAGACCTTCTGGCAGGCCCATGGGCTCGAACTGGCGCTGGCCGCGCTCTTCGTGCTGTTCCTGCGCCCCGTGGCCATCGTCACCAACCACTTCTTCCTCGAGCAGACGCTCGCGGGCAATATGCAGGACCAGGTCCGCTGGCGGGCGCATAAGCACATGCTCGGCCAGTCGATGGGGTTCTTTCAGAACGACTTCGCCGGGCGGCTCAGCAACCGGGTGATGCAGCTCGGCCCCGCAGTCGAGGACAGTACCTACATGGCCTTCGAAGGCATCTGGTACTCGGTCACCTATGTCATCGCGGCGATGACGCTGCTCGGCCAGGTCAACCCCTGGCTGGCGCTGCCGCTCGCGGTCTGGCTCGTGCTCTACATCGCCTATACCCGCTTCGTCGCGATCCGGGTGGCGGAGGCGAGCGAAAAATGGTCCGACGCCCGCTCGCTGGTGACCGGCCGGGTGGTCGACGCCTATGCCAATATCGAAAGCGTCAAGCTGTTCTCGCAGGGCGACCGCGAGGAAGCCTGGGTGCAGTCCGCCATGCGCCGTCACCGGCTCCGGTTCCAGCGGTTCCTGCGGCTGATGACCGAACTCAGCTTCGGCCAGAACGTGCTCAACGGGCTCCTCATCTCGGGCGTGCTCGGCCCGGCGCTGTGGCTTTGGACGCAGGGCATCGTCACCGTCGGCGAGGTTGCCGCCGCCTCGGCGCTCACCATCCGGCTCAACGGCATGTCGGGCTGGATCATGTGGGTGACGATCCGGCTGTTCGAGCACGCAGGGACCATCCGCGAAGGGCTGCGCTCGATCTCGGTGCCGCATGAGATCACCGATGCGCCCGGCGCTTCGGCGCTCGCGCTGCGCGAAGGCACGATCGTGTTCGAGGACCTGAGCCACCACTACGGCAAGGGTTCGGGCGGGCTCGACCATGTCTCGCTCACCATCCCCGCAGGGCAGAAGGTGGGGCTCGTCGGGCGGTCCGGCGCCGGCAAGTCGTCGCTCGTGAACCTGCTGCTCAGGTTCCGCGACTGCGAGGAAGGCCGGATCCTGATCGACGACCAGTCGATCTGCGACGTGACCCAGGACAGCTTGCGCGCCGCCATCGGCATGGTCAGCCAGGACTCTTCGCTTCTGCACCGCTCGGTGCGGGCGAACATCCTCTACGGCCGGCCCGACGCCACCGAGGCGCAGATGATCGCCGCCGCCCGGCGTGCCGAGGCGCATGACTTCATCCAGGGGCTCGAAGACCCGCGCGGCCGCACCGGCTACAACGCCCATGTCGGCGAGCGCGGCGTCAAGCTCTCGGGCGGCCAGCGCCAGCGGATCGCGATTGCCCGGGTGATGCTCAAGGACGCGCCGATCCTGGTGCTGGACGAGGCCACTTCGGCGCTCGACAGCGAGGTCGAGGCGGCGATCCAGGACACGCTCTACGGGATGATGGAGGGCAAGACGGTGATCGCCATCGCCCACCGTCTCTCCACTATCGCGCGGATGGACCGGATCGTGGTGCTCGACCAGGGCCGGGTGGTCGAGGACGGCAGCCACGACGATCTGATCGCGGCGGGCGGGCTCTACGCCGATCTCTGGGCGCGGCAATCGGGCGGGTTCCTGGCCGAGGATTGACGGTAGGGCAGGGAAACGGGCGCGCGCGCGCCCGTTTCGCCGCGCCGCGCGGCGCGGCCCCCGCGCCAGTGATAGCCCGGTCGGCGCCGCCCCAACGGGATTGCCGGTTGCACAGGGCGCAGTTTTCGCGCCATCTCGGGTTCAAGGAGTGAAACGTGCGTCCATCCGAGTTCATCGACCCCTACCGCCCGGCCGAGACCGCGCCGCCGGGCACGCTCGCCGCCTTCATGCGCTGGTGCCTCGCGGGCAGCTGGCGGGTGCTGGGGTTCGCGGCGGCGGTCTCGGCCCTGGCGGGTCTGACCGAAACCGGCACCGCCTGGGTGCTGGGCCAGGTGGTCGACGCGGTGGTCGCCCGCGGCCCCGGCGCCTTCTTCAGCAGCGCCAATCTCGGCATCTTCGTCCTGTCGCTGGCCTTCTTCCTCCTCCTGCGCCCGGCCGCCTTCGGGCTGTCGAACTACGCCACCGCCGTGGTCGTCGCGCCCGCCATCGCGCCGATGGTGATGACCCGGCTGCACCGCTGGATGCTCGACCAGTCGGTCGGCTTCTTCGACGACGATTTCGCCGGACGGCTGGCGCAGAAGCAGGCCCAGACCGCGGGGGCGATGACCAACCTGGTGGTCGAGGGGATCAACGTGGTGACCTTTGCGCTCGCCACGCTCCTGGGCACGTTCTTCCTGATCGCCACCATCGACGCCCGGCTGACCCTCGTCTTCACCCTCTGGCTCGGGCTCTATTTCGCGGTCATCCGCTGGTTCCTGCCCCGCATCCGCATCCGCGCCAAGGCGCGGGCGGGCGCGCGCGCGGTGGTCACCGGCCAGGTGGTGGATACGATCACCAACATCCGCACCGTCAAGCTCTTTGCCCATGCCGACCGCGAAGACGCGGCCGCGCTCGAGGCCATCGACCGGTTCCGCAATCGGGCGCTGCACTTCGGCTCCCTCACGGCGCGCTTCCGGCTGGTGCTGATGGTTCTCGCGGGCCTGCTGCCGGTGCTGCTCACCGGTGGGGCCCTATACGCCTGGTCGCAGGGCACCGCGAGCGAAGGCGCCATCGTCACCTCCGGCGTGGTCGCGATCCGCATCGCCCAGATGACCGGCTGGGTCTCCTTCGCGCTGATGGGGATCTATGCCGATGTCGGCGAGATCGAGGACGGGATGCGCACCCTCACCCCCGACCGCCGCCTGCCCGATGCGGCGGACGCGGTGCCGCTCGAGGTCACCGGCGGGGCGATCCGCTTCGACGCGGTCGATTTCTCCTATGGCCGGACCGAGAACCGCGACCGCACCGGGGTGACGGGCATCGACCTCGCGGTCGCGCCGGGCGAGAAACTGGCCATCGTCGGCCCCTCGGGCGCCGGCAAGTCGACCCTGCTCGCCCTGCTCCTCAGGCTCTACGATCCCGAGGCCGGGACGGTCTCGATCGACGGGCAGGATCTCAAGGGTGTGACACAGGACAGCCTGCGCCGGGCCATCGGCATGGTCACGCAGGAGACCGCGATGTTCAACCGCTCCGCCCGCGACAACATCCTCTACGGCGACCCCGAGGCGGACGAGCGCGCGCTCTACGCCGCCACCCGCGATGCCGAGGCGCATGATTTCATCGCCGATCTCGTCGATGGCGAGGGGCGCGCGGGCTACGACGCCCATCTCGGCGAGCGCGGCGTCAAGCTCTCGGGCGGCCAGCGCCAGCGCATCGCGCTCGCCCGCGCGATCCTCAAGGATGCGCCGATCCTGGTGCTGGACGAGGCGACCAGCGCCCTCGACAGCGAGGTCGAGGCGGCGATCCAGGAGACGCTCTACGCCATGATGGAAGGCAAGACGGTGATCGCCATCGCCCACCGCCTCTCCACCATCGCGCATATGGACCGGATCGTGGTGCTGGAGGCGGGCCGGATCGCCGAGATGGGCAGCCACGACGAGCTGCTCGCCGCCGACGGGCTCTACGCCCGGCTCTGGACCCACCAGTCGGGCGGCTTCCTCGGGGTGGCCTGAGCCATCCCCCGCGTCGTCACCCGGTCCGCAGCCGCAGATGCGCCTTGATCTGTCCGTGGTCGGAGGCGAGCTTGTTGTAGGGCGCTTCCGGGTGCGAGCCGTCGGTGATGTGGTCGTTCAGGACCGAGAAATACTCCATGTCGGCGAGCCGGTCGGGGTTCTCGGGGTGGAAATGGCGCGACATCAGGATCTGGTCGATCGACTCGTAGACCCCGCCGAAGGCCGAGGTATAGACCATGTCGCGCAGGCTTTTCTGCACGAAGAGGTTCTCGGCCGAATGCAGCCGGTTGCGGTCGACCGCGGCGGTGATCGCCACATGTTCCTCGACCGTGTAGCGGTCGGAATAGCTCTCGGCGTCGTGGCGCAACATCCAGGAGTAATTCTTGAACGGCACCTCGCCGGAGATGATCTCCGACGAGACCGCATGCTCGCCGTCGTTGAAATCGCCCAGCACCACCACCGGGTGCCCCTTGGCCAGCTCGGCGACGATCTCGCGGCGCAGCACCCAGGCCTCGGCCATCCGCCGCACCGCGGCCCGCATCGACCCGAGCGCCCGGCCGACCGGGTCGTAACGGGTGAGGTCTTCTTCCGGCGCAAACCGCGCGCCGGGGGGCGTGACGTACTCGCCGAGCTTCGATTTCAGGTGGCAGTTGAACAGCGTCACCACCGTCTCGCCCACGGGAATGCGCACCTTGAGGATCGGGCGCGACAACCGGCGCAGCGTGTAGCTGCCCGCGTCCAACCCGCCCTCCATGCCCCGCAGCGGCTGGAACGGGATGGTCACGGGCTCGGCCAGATCCTGGATCACTTCCGGTGCGCCGGCAAAGCCGAGCCGCGACAGGACCGCAAGCCCCGGGCGGCGCTCGCCCGCCACGCCTTCGTCGGCGGCATTGGGGGCAAAGGCCAGCGCGGCATCGTCCCAGGGCGCGACCCCGAGCTTGTCGAAGATCACCTTGCGGGCATAGGCCTTGCCGCGCGCCGGGATCACCGCGTCGTTAAGCGCGCGCGCCCGGGCCGAGGCCTCGCCCACCACGTCGGCGAGCGCCTCTTCCTCGAAAATCTCCTGAAACCCGATCACGTCGGCGTCGAGATCGACGATCTGCGCCGCCATCCAGTCGCGCTTCCAGGCGTATTCTTCAGGCGTGTAGGACTGGAACCGGTAATATTCCTTGTCCGGTCCTATCAGGTTCTTGACGTTGAAACTGGCAATGGAAAACCGCATCTGAGCCCCTTTCTGTTCGCGCGCACCCTGTGTGACACAGATGGGGTGCGCGAGACAGGGGGCAAACTCAGGCTTTCTCGCCGGCGCGTTTGTGCGGCGCCTTTCCGGCCTTCCTGCCAGCTTTCCTGCCAGCCTTCTTCCGGGTCGCCTTCCTGGCTTTCCCTGTCCCGGCCGTCTCGGCAGGCGCTGCCACCTTGCGCGGCTTCACATCGAGCCAGATGTCACGGTCGGGCCTGAGCGTCAGGATCAGCTTCGGCTTCGGCGGCGGCGCGTCGGTCAGTCTGAAGCGATGCCGCGCAAGCAGGGTCGCGAGGATGATCGTCGCTTCCTGCATCGCGAAATCGGCGCCGATGCAGACCCGGGGGCCGACCGAGAAGGGCACATAGGCGAAACGGTCGATCTTCGACATGTCGGCAAAGCGGTCGGGGAGGAACTTGCGCGGCTGCTTCCACAGCCGTTTGTTGCGGTGCAAGGAATAGAACGGCGCGATCATCACGTCGCCCTTCTTCACCGCATGCCCGCAGACCTCGTCGTCGGCCGCCGCGGTGCGCAGATGCACCGGGATCGGCGGATAGAGCCGCAAGGTCTCGTAGATCACCTGCTGTACGAAGGGGAGCTTCTCGACATCTTCCGCCGTTGCGGCGCGCCCGCCGAGCACGGCCTGCGCCTCCGTGGCCGCGCGTTTCTGCGTCGCGGGGTCCATCGCCAACAGATAGAGCGCCCAGGAGAGCGTGAGCGCGGTGGTCTCGTGGCCCGCGATCAGGAAGGTGATGAGGTTGTCGCGCAGCTCCGCATCGGTCATCCGCCGCCCGGTCTTGGTGTCCTCGGCATCGAGCAGCAGATCGAGCAGCGCCGGGGCGTCGGTATTGGGATTGCGGCGCCGCTCGGCGATGGCCGCGTCGGCGCCGTCCTTGAGCGCCTTCAGCGTCGGATGGGTGCGCACCCGCCCCGGACGCGGGACCCAGGCGGGCACGCCGAGAAAGTCGAGGATCGACACCCGCGCAGTCTTGTCGAGGTAATGCTCGATCGCCTCGCTGACGGTGTCGAGCGGCACGGTACTGTCGCCGTCGCCGCCGGAAAAGGTGACCCGCACGATCACGTCGAACGCGGTTTTCATCATCTCGTAGGAGATGTTGACCGGCCCCTCCGCCGCGGCGATCCGGGTGCTGGATTCCTCGGCGCAGCGGGTCATCGGCGGGGTCAGACGGGCGACGTTGCGGGGCGCGAAGGCCGGGTTGAGCGCACGGCGCTGCCAGCGCCACTCCTCGCCCTCGATCACGAACAATCCCTGCTTCAGCGCCTTGGCGAGCACGCCCTTGGTCTCGGGCGATTTCGGGTAGTTGATGAAGTTGGACTTGAACAGCTGGCGGTTGCCGTCCGGGTCGGTCACGAAATGAAACCGCCGCAGCAACGTGCCCGAGATGATCGGCAGCTGCGTCGTGGCGTTCGGGATCACGCTCAGAATATCGCCGCGCGACAGCCGCCGCAGACCGAGCAATCCGGTCCTGCCGGTCAGCAAGGTGGCTTCGGGCGCAATCTTGCGCGACACCCGTGCGGGCCAGTCGGCGGACCTCGCAGACGTTTTCCCGGCGTCACCGGCGCCAGCGCCGGTCACGGGGCAGGCGCCGCCGGATCCTTTCGTCTCGCTCATGCCGCGATACCTACGGAGAAGCGGGCACCGGGGCAACGGACATCTGGCGCGGGCAGTTCCGGGGCGGCGGTAACCCGCGCTTCCGGCCGAGTCCTGTGGCAGAACTGTCGCAATGGCCTGGCTCAATGCGGGCGGTGGCGGTCGGGTCGAAGCGGCGCCGGTTTGCATGGGCGGCCTGTGCAGGCTATCCAGACGTCATTCGAATCCCGGACAGACCGGACGTCGGCCCGGGACCCGCCCACCATCCGCTCGCAGGGAGCCTCGCCATGACCTTCGTTTCGCGCCTCATCCCGAACGCTTCCGGCCGTGTCACCGCGCGCGTCACCGGGCTTGTCCTCAGCTTCGGCCTGCTCGCCGGTTGCGCGGTCAACGACCTTGACGATACGCCGCCGCCGATGGGCCGGTTCCTGCTCGGGCACAACATCGCGATCGTGGTCGACGAGGCCGAGGTCGGCCCGGCCTCGCGCCGGATCGATGACGCTGCCTGGGTCACTGCGGTCCGGACCGCGGTCAACGACCGGTTCTCGCGCTACGACGGCGACCGCTATTACCACATCTCCGTCGCCGTGCTCGGCTACGTGCTGGCCAAGCCCGGCATTCCGGTCGTGGCAGCGCCCAAGAGCGTGCTGATCGCCGATGTGCGGATCTTCGACGACACCCAGGGCGGCAAGCCGATCACCGAGGAACCCAGGCAGTTCACGGTCTTCGAGGAGGGCGGCGAAGTGCTGGTCGGCTCCGGCCTGACCCGCTCCGCCGAAGAACAGGCGGCGAGCCTGTCGCGCAATCTCGCCAAGCAGATCCACGACTGGATGCTGGAGAACCCGGAATGGTTCGGCGACGCCGCCGAAATGGATCCGGCGACCACCTCGCCCGCACGTCCGGTGCAACCGTTGCCGCCGCTTGCCGGCGAAGGCTGAGATCGGCGCCCGGCCGCGGGCGTTATCGGTACCGAGCCGCTTGATTTTCCCCCTCCGACGCAGTAACGAGCGCCGGAAACGAACCGGGTTCAGTCCCGAACCCCCCAATTGACGAGGCTTGTGGCACATGGCCAAGGAAAAGTTTGCACGTAACAAACCGCACGTGAACATCGGCACGATCGGTCACGTTGACCA
>JAGRMP010000473.1 GCA_020441225.1 Maritimibacter sp.
GCGCGCGCGGGCGTGGCCCGGTGGCCCCCGTGCGCCCGGCGGGATCGCCCGTCGCGCGTCTTGGACCGGTGGGGCGCCCCCGGCGGGACCGCTATTCCGAAATGAACCGGCGCTGCATTTCCACCTCCTGGGCTTCCATGAGCTTCTGCGCGGTCTCCATGTGGTCGCGCATGATCAGCCGCGCACTGTCGGAATCCCCGATCCGGAGCGCGTCGATCAGTTCGAAGTGATAGGCCGAGCCGCGCTGCCAGAGCTCCTTGTTCGGGGGCTCGTAGAGCTTGCGGTAGACGGTGAGGTCCGACAGCATGTTGACCATGAAGTCGATCAGGAAGCCGAGGAGCGCATTCTCGGCCTGTTCGGCGAGCAGCGCGTGGAACCTGAGCGAAGCGATATGCTGGGCACGTTCTTCCTCGATGGTTTCCGCCGGCGCCTCATACTCGCCGATGATCGCTTCGAGCTGCCCCAGCACCTCGTCGGAGAGCTTGCCGGCGAGCGCCGCGGCAAGCTCGGGTTCCAGCACCCGACGGAGCTGGTAGATGTCGCGGATGGTGAGGTCCTTGAAGTAGAAGTAATTGCCGAGCAGGGCGCGTGCGCGTTCCTTCGAGACCTCGTGGACGAAGGTACCGCCGCCGGGGCCGGTGCGGCTCTTGACCAGGCCCTGGGCTTCGAGGATCCGCATCGCCTCGCGGATCGTGCCCTTGGCCATACCGAACCGTTCGATCAGCTCCGGCTCCGACGGCAGCCGGTCCCCGGCCGAGAAATGCGCCTGCACGATCCAGTCCTTGATCGCCTCGGCCACCCGACCGGGCCGGCTCAGGCGGGCCGGGCCGGTCGGATTGGTCGGGCCGGTCGGGGGACCGGTTTCATCCGTCGAGTGGGTGGTGGCAGGCGGCAAGCTGATGCTCTCCCAGGGGTCTCAGTTTCGGCTCGGCGGTCAGGCAGCGTTCGGTCGCCCGCGGGCACCGCCCGGCAAAGGCACATCCCGGCGGCGGGTTGAGCGGGTCGGGCAGCTCGCTGTCCTTCTGCTCCGGCGCGGTCAGCGGCCGCCCGACGACGGGTGCGCTCTCGGCGAGCAGTCTGGTGTAGGGATGGCGCGGGGTCGAGAACAATTCCTCGGCCCGGCCGATCTCCACCACCGACCCGAAATACAGCACCATGATCCGGTCCGACACCGCTTCGACCACCGCGAGGTCGTGGCTGATGAACAGATAGGTCAGGTTGAACTCGCCGCGCAGCGCCGCCATCAGGTTCAGCACCTGCGCCTGCACCGAGACGTCCAGCGCCGACACCGGCTCGTCGAGGATCATGATCCTGGGCGCGGCGGCGAGCGCCCTTGCGATGCCGATCCGCTGCGCCTGTCCGCCCGAGAACTCGTGCGGGTAACGGTCGAGAAACTCTTCGCGCAGGTTCACGCTGTCGAAGATCTCGGCGATGCGCTTCGTCCGCTCGGTGCCTTTCATCCCGTGCAGGTGCACGAGCGGCGCTTCCATGATCTGGCGGATGGTCTTGCGCGGGTTGAGCGAACTCACCGGGTCCTGAAAGACGTATTGGATCAGCTTGCCGAAGGCCGAGGGGTCGGCATTGTCGAGGGGTTTGCCCTCGATCTCGATATGGCCCGTGGTCGGCTCGATCAGCCCGACCAGCATCCGCGCGAGGGTAGACTTGCCGCAGCCGCTTTCGCCGACGATGCCCAGCGTCTCGCCGGTCTCGACCGCGAAGGACATCGGCCGCACCGCGCGCACCGCGCCCGCTTCCCTGAACAGCCCGCCGCCGACCGGAAAGGTCTTGGAGAGGTCGGTTACCTTCAATGCCGTCATGCGCCCGTCTCCTCGGCCAAGTCTTCCTCGGGATGGATACAGCGCACCCGGTGGCCGTCGCCGTCGAGCCCGATCTCACCGGTGCAGCAGGCGTCGGTCGCCTTGTCGCAGCGCGGCGCAAAGGCGCAGCCGGGCGGCAGGTCCGAGACCACCGGCGGCAGGCCCGGGATCGCGGCGAGTTCACGCTTGCCGCCGCCGAGCTCGGGCACGCAGGCCATGAGCCGCTTGGTGTAGGGATGCGCCGGGTGGTCGAGGATCGTCGCCGTCGGCCCCTGTTCCACGATCCGGCCGGCATACATCACCGCGACCCGGTCGCAGAGCTGCGCGACGACGCCGAAATCATGGGTGATGAAGACGATGGCCAGACCACGCTCGCGCCTCAGATCGTCGAGCAGGCTCAGGATCTGCGCCTGCACCGTCACGTCGAGCGCGGTCGTCGGCTCGTCGGCGATGATCACGTCGGGGTCGTTGGCGAGCGCCATGGCGATGCCCACGCGCTGGCGCATCCCGCCCGACATCTCGTGGGGGTAGTTGCGGATACGGCTCTCGGCATTGGGGATGCGCACCGCGTTGAGCAGCTCCACCGCGCGGCGGCGGGCCTCGCCGTCGGTCACTCGGCGATGGGCCTGGATCGCCTCCATGAGCTGGTCGCCGATCCGGTAGAGCGGGTGCAGGGTCGAAAGCGGGTCCTGGAAGATATAGGCGACGTTGTCGCCGCGCTTTGCCCGCAGGCTCCGGTAGTCGGCCGCCAGCAGGTCTTCGCCGGAGTAGCGTACCGCGCCCGCGGTGATCACGCCGGGCGGGGAGGCGACGAGCCCCATGACGGAGAGCGCGGTGACCGACTTGCCCGAGCCGCTTTCGCCGATGATCCCGAGCGCCTCGCCCGGGTTCACATGCAGAGACACGCCGCCGACCGCGCGGTAGACCCGCGCGCCGACATGGAACTGGGTCTCCAACTCCTGGATGTTCAAAAGCCCCTTGTCGTCGGCAGCAGGCACGGCGCCCTTGCGGTCCACCAGCGTCACCGCGCGCGGCCGGGTCAGCGCGCCCGAGCGCAGCCGCGGATCGAGCGCGTCGCGCACCCCGTCGCCGAGCAGGTTGATCGACATCACGATGAGAAAGATCATCACGCCCGGCACCACCGAGGTGTGCGGGCTCGTGATGAGCGCCGCGCGCGCCTCGCCCAGCATCGAGCCGAGGTCCGCGACCGGCGGCTGCGAGCCGAGCCCGAGGAACGAAAGCCCGGCCGTCTCGAGGATCATCCAGCCGACCGTGGTCGACATGGCGATGACGATGGTCGAGAGCACGTTGGGCAGGAGCTCGGAGAGGATGATCCGCGTGTGCCCCTTGCCCGCGAGCCGGGCGGCGTCGATGAATTCGCGCCCCGCAAGCCCCACGGTCACGCCGCGGATGTTGCGCGCGAAGAAGGGGATGTTGACCGCCGCCACGGCAATGAGCGCGTTCATGAGCCCGGGCCCGAGGGCCGCGACGATGGCGAGCGCCAGCAGGATGTAGGGAAAGGCCATGAGCATATCGACGCCGCGCATGATCACGTTGTCGATCCGTCCGCCGAAATAGCCCGCAATGATGCCGATGGCCGAGCCGATGGTGCCGGCGATGATCGCGGCGGCGATGCCGACGGCAAGCGACAGCCTTGTGCCCCAGAGGAGCCGCGACAGCAGATCGCGCCCGAGGTGGTCGGTGCCCAGGAGATGGCCCGCCGAGAAGGGTTTCATGAACCGGTCGCCGGTGGCGGTCACATCCGGGTCCGCGAGCGGCAGGACGGGGGTGACCAGGGCGAGCAACAGGATCGCGCCGATCACGACCGCGCCCATCGCGGCCAGCCGGTTGCGGAACAGAAGTTTGAGGAAAGAGCTCATGTCTTGATCCTCGGATCCAGCAGCGACTGCGCGACATCGACGGCGATGTTGAAAAAGACGTAAGCGGCCGCGACGAAGACCACGCCGCCCTGCACCAAGAGGATGTCGCGCTTCAGGATCGCGTCCACCAGCATCCGACCGACGCCGGGCCACTGGAACACGATCTCGATGTAGACCGAGCCCGACAGCACGAAGCCCGCCTGGATGCCGAGCACCGGGATGATCGAGACCATCGCCGCCCTCAGCGCATGGCCCATGATGACCCGGCGCTCGTCCACGCCCTTGGCGCGCGCGGTGCGGATGTAATCCTGGCGCAGCACTTCGAGCATCGCCGAGCGCGCGAGCCGCGCGATCACGCCGGTCGCCACCACGGCGAGCGCGAGGGCGGGCATCACCAGGTGTTTGGCGAGGTCCGGCAGATCGCCGCCGCCGTAGATCGCGTACATGCCCGAGACCGGCAGCCAGCGCAGGTTCACCGCGAAGGCGAGGATCATCATCATGCCGAGGAAGAACGACGGCACCGAGATCCCGATCAGCACCACGAAGGTGATCGCCTTGTCGGCAAAGCCGTACTGCCGCGCGGCAGAGACGACGCCCGCGAGGATGCCGAGCAGCGTGCAGAGCACGAAGCTCACGCCCGCGAGGATCAGCGTCGCGTTGAACCGGTCGAGGATCTCGTCGAGCACCGGACGGTTGAGGCTGAACGAGCGGCCGAAATCCCCCGTCAGCATGTTGCCGAGCCAGATAAAGTACCGGGTGACGAGCGGCTTATCGAGGCCGAGGTCGCGGTTCAGTTTCTCGACGTTCTCGGGCGTCGCGTAGCTCCCGAGGATGGCGGTGGCCGGGTCGCCCGGGATCATCGCCATGATGAGAAAGACGATCACCGTGATGCCGAACAGCACCGGGATCGCCGAGATCAGCCGTTTGAGGATATACGCGCCCATCGCCGCCGCCTGTGCCTGGTTCTGTCGGAAAAAACCTGCCCCCTTCTTTGGTCTGAAAATACCTCGGGGGGCGCGGGGGGCAGAGCCCCCCGCATCGGTCGCCCCGCTCCGGCGGGGCGAAACCGCTTAGTTCTTCACCACGTCTTCGAGGTAGAGCAGGAACGAGGGTTC
>JAGRMP010000474.1 GCA_020441225.1 Maritimibacter sp.
ATGGAAGTCCTCCTCGAAGCGGTCCGGGATGTGGCCGGGCTATCTCGTTGATGTGCCAAGTTGCGCGGGATGGCGCAAGGCTGCGAGGGCGATGTATACCATTGCACACCGTTTGGCAATCCGCTGTTATCCCGATCGCGTGATATTGCAGTGTCTCGCAAAACCTTGATTGGCCGGTGACCCTGCGAATGTCCTATCCCTTGAGAGCCCGAACCAGACAGCCGGACCTCATGCGCCAGATAATCTTTACACTTTTTCTCGCCATTGTCAGTGGATACGCCGTGCCCGCGGCGCAGGCGGGGGGCGCGCAGCCGGTGGTGCTGGTCGAGCTCTACACCTCGCAGGGCTGCTCGAGCTGTCCGCCGGCGGACGCGATGATCGCCGAGCTGGCCCAGCGCGACGACGTTCTGCCGCTGGCGCTGCATGTCGACTACTGGGATTACATCGGCTGGGCCGACGGATTTGCCCGGGCCCAGCACACCAAGCGGCAGAAGGCCTATGCGAGGATGGTGCATTCCACATCGATCTATACGCCGCAGATCGTGGTCGAGGGCACCGACCAGGTGATCGGCGTCAAGCCGATGAAACTGGCCGATCTGATCGCGATCCATCGCAGCGAGCTCACCCCGGTGGCGATCGACGTCGAGTTCGACGGCGACACGATTCGGGTACGCTGTGCGCCGGAGGCGGGGCGCGATCTGCCGCGGAACATCAATGTCGACCTGGTGCACTTCACCGAAACCGAGACGGTGGAGATCCTGCACGGCGAAAACGCCGGCAAGACCATCTCCTATGCCAATATCGTCACCGGCTGGGACCGGGTGGGGAGCTGGGACGGCGACGGCGAATTCGCCTTTTCCGCCGAGCTGCCCCAGGACGGGCCGCTCGCGCTGGTGATCCAGGCGGCCGGCCCCGGCGAAGTGCTGGGCGCCTTCCGGCTGCGCTGAACCGAAGCCGGCCGGGACGGGACCACCGTCACGGCCCGAGCACCTCGCCCTTCAGCGCCTCCACCTGGGCCGATTTCGCGTCGCGGGTTTCGCGGTGCCAGACATAGATCCCCGCTACAACGATGATCGCGCCGCCGATCATCGTCGGCACATCGGGGAAGGTGTCGAAGAACAGCATTCCCCAGAGCGTCGCGAACAACAGCCCGACATAGGAAAACGGTGCCACCGTGCTCGCCTCGGCCAGCATCAGCGCGCGGATCATCAGGAACTGCCCGATCGCCGAGACCGCCCCGATCCCGACCATCAGCCAGATCGCCGTCGCGTTCGGGGTTTGCCAGATCGGCACGACCGCCAGGCTCAACACCACCGCTCCCAGAAGCGCGGTGTAGAACAGCGAGGTCCAGATGCTTTCGTTGCGGCCGAGAAACCGCGTCGCCACGGCGAAGCCGGCAAAGCAGATCGCCGCGATGACCGGCAGGAGGGCCGTGGGCGTGAACACCGCGCTGCCCGGCCGGATGATGATCAACGCGCCCACCAGCGCCGCCCCGACCCCGAGCGCGCGCCGCAGCCCGAAGCGTTCGCCGAGAAACACCGCCGCCATGAGGGTGATGAGCACCGGGTTCGTATCGATGATCGCCGTCGCCTCGGCGAGCCCCATCCGGCTGAGCCCGAAGAAAAAGGCGGTGGTGGCGCAGAGCAGGAAGGCCGAACGCAACAGGTGCAGCCAGGGATGCCGGGTGCGCACCACGGTGCCGAGCCGGGGCAGCAGGAGGAGCGTCACGATCGCCGTCTGCCCGGCGTAACGCGCCCAGACCACCTGCAGGACCGGGACATGGGCCGAGAGCGTCTTGGCCAGCAGGTCCATCACGCTCATCGACAGGATCGCAAGCATGTAGAGCAGGATACCGGCGGCGGTGGGGGACAGGCGGGACATGGAACCTCCGAAATCGTCCGGCGACCGTAGGGGCGCGGGCAGGGGGCGTCCATCCCGAAAAAACGGGGCCCGGACGGGAGACCCGGGCAGGTGTGCGAGGGGTGTGCGAGCTCGCACGGGGGGCCAAGTGATTGATGTTGTTAACGATAGCGCTAACAACGTTTTTGGGGGCGAAGGCGGGCGAGGCGGTGGCCGGGAGTGCCGGGGGCGCCGGGCTGAAGCCCGGCCTACGGGTGGGGCGGGGCGCGGACGGGTGAACCGGGCACAGCTGGCGCCGTCTCGGTGGAAGCACGCGGCGCAGGAGGGCGCACCCGACCGTGGCGCGCGGAACCGGACTTTCGCTGCGGTCAGTGGCAGGGTCTGGGGAGCGGACGTAGCGAACGTTCCCGACCCGTTCATCAAGGTCTGGTCTTGACGACCCGATGCGGGCAAACCAGAGTTTTTATGTTCTTCAAATTGGGTAACCAGTCTTGAGCAGAGGGGTGCGAAGCATGATTTTTTTGTTCATTGGAATGATCGCCAGCGGGATCTCCGCCCGGGTGACGCTCTTGAGTCATAGGGGTGGATGGTTCCTGGAGGATCAGGCCAGAAAGTCTTCTGGGATGGTCATTTTTGATCTTATTGGAACTGTTTCTGGGATAGCCGCTTTCATCATCAGTTTCTTGTTATTTGACTGGTGGTGGCCGTTGATCGCACTTGCCCTTGGATATTGGTTCGTTGCTCCGTTTGTTGTCACACGAACCAGTTACGCCTTCTTCTACCAGACTCAATTCGTGACGGCACTGGCCGCACTTATTTGTTCTCTCGCAATCTGTGGTATCTATTTTGAGTTACTCTGACCATCTTGGCGCCCTATTGCCGCCCACGGAAAAAGGTGTGCCATTCTGTCATGTGGTTAAGCAGACATTCATCAAAGCCGCAGCATCCGGCACTTTGGGCTCCGAGCTGCCGTTCGCCGCGCCGGACACGGAGGACAGCCGCCGTAAAGACCTTGCGGCCACCACCTACCGGTCTCGAACGGAGGTTTTTGGCGCTCGCGCCCGCATCATCTGACATCAAGCTATTGGCGACGTTAAGACCTCCGGCAAGTCCAACAGGTTTCTGACAAACGGGGCACGCCCCGTGCCCGCTAGGCCTCGTCGCCCGCCTTCAGCAGGATCTCGCCGGTGTTTTCGAGCTCGCGGATCGCGGTGATGATCGTGTTCATCGCCGCTTCCGCCTCGGCCGGTTTGACCGCGCCGAGGGCGGTGATTTCCTCGCGGATCTGGTCCGCCATCCGCTTCGAGAGCGCCTCGAGGAGGAACTCGGCGACATCCGGAAGGGTCTGGGTGGCGCCGGCCAGCGCCGTGACGAGCACGGCGGGGTCGACCTCGCGGGTGACCTTGGGCACGTCGCGCGGGTCGAGCCGTTCGGGGATGTTGGCGAAGGTGAAGATCGCCTTGCGCACCTCTTCGGCAAAGGCGGCGTCGGCCTCGTCGAGCCCTTCGAGCACATCGTCGCGGGTGGCGCCGGGGGTGAAGTTGAGGATCGCGCCGACCCGTTCGACCGGGTCGTCGGCAAAGGCCTTGGCGGGCTGGGCTTCGAGCTGTTCGGCGAGCGACTGGCCGATCCGCTCGACCACCTCGGGGGCGATCTCGCCGGTGAGCGAGACGGCATAGGCGACCCGGCGGGCGCGGGGGCCCGGGAGCCGGGCGATGAGGTCGGCGGCGACGGAGACCTTGAGCTTGGAGAGCAGCACCGCGGCAACTTCGATGCTTTCCTCCTCCAGCACCGGCAACAGGCGGTCGGGTGACAATGCCGAGATCGTCTCCCAGGGATTGCCGGTGAAGGAAAACCCCTTGGCCTTGCGGATCTTGGCGGCGGTGGCAGCGGAAATCGTGCCGTCGAGCACCGTGAGCGCCCCTTCGAGCCCGTGCGGGAAGCTGAGCCCGACATCCTCGATCTCGGCGACGAACTCGTCGATCACCGATTTCAGCGTGACCCGGTCGATGAATCGCATCGAGGCCATCTGCTGGGCGAGCTCGGACTGGATCGTGTCGGGCAGGTCGGTGAGCTTGAGCTTGACCCCCTCGGCGAGGAGGAGGCGTACGACGATGGCGGCCTTCTGCTTGCGGCTGAGGCTGCGGGCGACGCGGGAACGGCCGCTGCCCGGAAGGTCCGGCAGGCCGAAATCGCCGGCACCGCCGAAAGCCCCGTCGAGCGCCCCGTTGGGCACCAAGGCCGTGGCGCCGTCCCCGATGGCTGGCAAACTGTTGGACACCTGTCCCTCCGGTCCTTTCCCCGTGCGAGAGGAGAGTACCAGACAGGTCTTAACAACCGCCTTACGCCGGCACGGAAAACGCGCGTTGCCGGGCGCAGGTCAGCGGGGCGCGCGGTTCAGCCGTGCCGGAGGGGTCCGGGGCCCGGTCAGCTGCTGACGACTTCGACGCAGGCGCCGGCTTCGGGATCCCAGGTGTAGCCGCTCATGCAGGAACTGGCCTGTTCGGCATCGTGCCCCGCGCAGGAGGCATAGGCCGCGACCGGCAGGAAGGCGAGGAAGGCGGCGGTGAGGAGTCTGGCTTTCATCGTGCGTCTCCTTGTTGGCTACACAAGCGTAGCACGAAATGACGGGCGCGGGGGTCACGCGCCCGTGAACCGGTGCGGTGGGATGCCTAGCCTTCGCCGAAGACCCGCGCGAAGATCGTGTCGACATGTTTCGTGTGGTAGCCGAGGTCGAATTTCTCGTTGATCCCGTCCACGCCGAGCGCCGCGACCACCTCGGTGTCGGCGAGCAGCTCCTCGCGGAAATCGGTCCGCTCCTCCCAGACTTTCAGCGCGTTGCGCTGGACCATCGCATAGGCGTCTTCGCGCGACACGCCGGCCTGGGTGAGGGCGAGCAGCACCCGCTGGCTCATGACCAGGCCGGGGAACTTGTTCATGTTGTCGAGCATGTTGTCGGGGAAGATCAGCATCTTGTCGATCACCCCGGTGAGGCGGGCGAGGGCAAAGTCGAGGGTGATGGTGGCGTCCGGCCCGATCGCGCGTTCGACCGAGCTGTGCGAGATGTCGCGCTCATGCCAGAGGGCCACGTTCTCCAGTGCCGGCACCACGGCGGCGCGTACGAGACGGGCGAGGCCGGTGAGGTTTTCCGTGAGCACCGGGTTCTTCTTGTGCGGCATCGCCGACGAGCC
>JAGRMP010000475.1 GCA_020441225.1 Maritimibacter sp.
TGCGGTCGAGAAGACTCGAACTTCCACGGGAGTTACCCCACAGCGACCTCAACGCTGCGCGTCTACCAATTCCGCCACGACCGCACGCCTTGGCTTGGTGGGGCGCTACATAACGCCCCCTCATTGGGATGCCAAGAGGGATTTTCGCGTTTTTCGAGGCGCCCGGCGCGGCGCGTCAACCCGGCGGGCCGGGGGTTTCGCACCCCCGGACCCCCGCGGAGTATTTTCACCAGGAAAAGAGGGGGGTGACAGGGTGGTTGACAGGGCCCGCGCGCGGGGACATCTGCGGGACATGTCTCGCGAACCCAGCACGCCCCTGCCCCGCCCGGAATGGCGCATCACCCCGGGCCTCACCGATTACGCAGAGGCGCTCACCTTCATGGAGGCGCGCGCCCGTGCCATCGCGGCCGGCGACGCGGGCGAGCTGATCTGGCTTGTCGAACACCCGCCGCTCTACACCGCCGGCACCTCGGCGAAGCCGGAGGACCTCGTCGATCCCGACCGGTTCCCGGTCCATGAAGCGCGGCGCGGCGGGCAGTACACCTACCACGGGCCGGGCCAGCGGGTGGCCTATGTTATGCTCGACGTGGGCAGGCGGGGCCGCGACGTGCGCGCCTTCGTCCAGAGCCTCGAGGCCTGGGTCATCGCCGCGCTGGCCGAGTTCAACGTCACCGGCGAGATCCGCGACGGCCGGGTCGGCGTCTGGGTCGCGCGGCCGGAAAAGCCCCCGCTCGCCGACGGCAGCCCGCGCGAAGACAAGATCGCCGCCATCGGCATCCGGCTGCATCGCTGGGTGAGCTTTCACGGGATCTCGATCAATGTCGATCCCGATCTCGACCATTTCACCGGCATCGTGCCCTGCGGCATTTCCGACCACGGGATCACCTCGCTGGTCGATCTCGGCCTGCCGGTGACGATGGAGGATCTCGACCTGGCGCTTGAGCGCACCTTCGACCCGGTCTTCGCCCCCGCGACCGGGGGCTGAGCGCTGGCTGCGCGCGACGCGAATCGCCTTATACGGGCAGTCGGCACGATTCCGTCGCGCCTGCGACAGCGCGCCGCTTGAGAAACGGACCGAATCCGCGCAAACAAGGGCAGACGACAAGCGCAGGCCTGGCGGGAGGAGATCTATGTCAGCCGGGCAGACGCGAGAGGATACCTGCGACACCCACGTTTGCAACCGAAGAGGAACGCGATGAAAACGATTCTGACTGCCGCCGCCGCCGTGCTGGCGCTCGCCGCACCGGCCTTTGCCCAGGACGAAATTGCCGGCGACGTCGAAGCCGGCGCCAAGGACTGGAAAAAGTGCAAGGCCTGCCACTCGATCATCGACGCCGCTGGCGAGACGATCGAAAAGGGCGGCAAGACCGGTCCCAACCTGTTCGGCGTCGTCGGCCGCACCGCGGGCACGTATCCCGACTTCAAATACACCGACGAGATGGTCGCGCTGGGTGAAGGCGGTCTGGTCTGGACCCCGGAAGAAATGGCCAAGTACATCCCCAACGCCAAGGACTACATCGGCGCCAAGACCTCGATGACGCCGCAGAAGCTCAAGGACGTGAACGACGTCATCGCCTTCCTCGCCCAGTACGGCGGCGAATAAGCCCGGGCGTTGCGCCGCGGCCGGATCGGCCGTTGTCAGATCGGCCCCGTCCGCGCAGACCGCGGGCGGGGCCTTTGTTTGTCCAGCGATTTGAGCTGTGCGCTGACAATCTGCGAAACCGCGGTCGCCCGCGGACCGCTCGCGCGATCGAACCGGTGCGGGCCCGCCTCAGCCGAACGCCTTGCAGGCCTCGCGCAGCGCGCGGAATTCCGACCGGCTCATGCCGATATATTCCGCCATACCCAACAGAATCCCGAGATCACCGGCATCGCCCTGCGGCGCGCGGACCACGGCGACCAGCGCAAGCCGCATCGCGTCGCCCTTTTCCCGGTCGGTGAGTTCGGTCTTCATCCGGTCGGTGAACCCGGAGATCCCGTCGATCCGGATCTGCCGCACCACTTCCGCGGCCGTGGCGCAGACCCGGTCGAAAGAAAAGCCCTGCGGAAACCCGAGGGCTTCGACCGCACCGGCAAGCGCTTTGAGTTCGGCATCCGCATCCTTGCCGGCGATCGAGATCCGCGCGACGGCGGGCCCGAACAACAGCACCTGGAATGCCTGCTCCGGCAATGCAGACCCGCGCGGGCTCAGAAACCTGTTGAAAAAGCCCACTTCAGAACCTTTCGTACTTGATGACCGCGCTCTTGGTGGTCGGAAAATGGGGCGGTTTGAGGACCACCGCAGGGAAATCGCACGGCCCCGCGCAACAGGGTCCGGAGGGGCCCGGAGCGACGCCCGGACGGCCACGAGGGCGGACAGCGGGCAGACACCGGGCGGCCACCGGGGGGGGCCGCGGGGGCCCGACGCGGCAGCCCGAGACGGCACTCCGGCCGCGGACGACGCCGGCACGCGAGTCCAGAATTCGGCCCTGAATTCGACCCTGAATTCGGCCCCGAATTTGGTCCTGTATGGGGCCCTGGATCGGATCCCGGACCTGGCTATTGCGCGCGCCAGCGACCGGGGGCAGGCGCCGGAACCGTGGCCCCGCGACCCGCCGCCGCTTTTTTGTTTCAAGTGACGCAGTGACAACTTGCCACAGCCCGACCCCACGGTTAAACACATTCCAAAACCCGGTTGTGACACAGGTCGCCGGGGGCGAAACGAAGGGAGACGTTCATGGCGGATGCAGCCATCCACGGACAGGATCATCACGATGACCGCGGGTTTTTCACCCGCTGGTTCATGTCCACCAACCACAAAGACATCGGGATCCTCTACCTGTTCACCTCGGGCTTCGTCGGCCTGATCTCGGTGGCCTTCACCGTGTTCATGCGTCTCGAGCTCATGGAGCCGGGCGTACAGCACATGTGCCTCGAAGGGTTCCGGCTGTTCACCAACGCCGCCGAGACCTGCACGCCGAACGGGCATCTGTGGAACGTGTTCATCACCTACCACGGCGTGCTGATGATGTTCTTCGTCGTCATCCCGGCGCTGTTCGGCGGTTTTGGCAACTATTTCATGCCGTTGCAGATCGGTGCACCGGACATGGCCTTCCCGCGGATGAACAACCTGTCGTTCTGGCTCTACGTCACCGGCACCTCGCTCGGCGTCGCCTCGCTGCTCGCGCCTGGCGGCGACGGCCAGTCCGGCTCGGGCGTCGGCTGGGTGCTCTACCCGCCGCTCTCGACCACCGAAGGCGGCTGGTCGATGGACCTCGCGATCTTCGCCGTCCACGTCTCCGGCGCCTCGTCGATCCTCGGCGCGATCAACATGATCACCACCTTCCTGAACATGCGCGCCCCGGGCATGACCCTGTTCAAGGTGCCGCT
>JAGRMP010000476.1 GCA_020441225.1 Maritimibacter sp.
GACTTCACGCCCGAGGTCGAGACCGCCTGGCGCGCGGCCTACGCCACCCTCGCCGGTGTGATGATCGCCGCCGCCTATGGCCCGGAGGCAACGCAATGACCAAGCAAAAACTCGTCGTCATCGGCGCGGGCATGGCCTCGGGCCGGGTGCTGGAACACCTGTTCGACACCGCGCCCGACACCTATGACGTGACCCTGTTCAACGCCGAACCGCGCGGCAATTACAACCGCATCATGCTCTCGCCGGTGCTCTCGGGCGAGAAGAGCTATGCCGAGATCGTCACCCATGACGACGCCTGGTACGCCGCCCATGGCGTGACCTGCCGTTTCGGCGAGCATGTCACCGGCATCGACCGCGCGGCCAAGGTGGTGCACGGGCAGAACGGTGACGTTCCTTACGACAAGCTCCTGATCGCGACGGGCTCGGCCCCGTTCATCATCCCGGTTCCCGGCAAGGACCTGCCCGGCGTCATCACCTACCGCGACCTCGACGACACCGAGGCGATGATCGCGGCTTCAGCGACCCCGGGCGCCCGGGCCGTGGTGATCGGCGGCGGGCTGCTTGGGCTCGAAGCCGCGGCCGGGCTCAGGCTGCGCGGCATGGAGGTGACCGTGGTGCATCTCGCCGGCCACCTGATGGAGCGCCAGCTCGATGAAGCGGCGGGCTATCTCCTGCGCAAGGATCTCGAAGACCGGGGCATCGCGGTGAAGACGCGGGCCTCGACCAAAGCGCTGCTCGGCGACACAAGTGTCGAGGCGGTGCTGCTCGAGGATGGCACGGTGCTCGACGCCGATCTGGTGGTGATGGCGGTGGGGATCCGGCCCGAAACCCGGCTCGCCACCGACGCGCATCTCGAGGTCGGCCGCGGCATCGAGGTCAACCCGCAGATGCAGACCTCGGACCCCGACATTCTCGCCGTCGGCGAATGCGTCGAACTCGACGGCCAGCTCTTCGGCCTCGTCGCGCCGCTCTATGACCAGGCCAAGGTGGCCGCGGCCACTTTGCGGGGGGAGCCCGCGGGATTCACGCCGAAAGAGCTCTCGACCAAGCTCAAGGTCACCGGCTGCGATCTGTTCTCGGCGGGCGATTTCGCCGAAAGCGAGATCCGCGAGGACATCGTGTTCCGCGATCCGGGACGCGGCATCTACAAGCGCCTCGTGATCGAGGGCGAGCGGCTGGTGGGCGCGGTGATGTACGGCGACACCGCCGATGCCAACTGGTTCTTCGGCCTGATCAAGGACGCCACACCGATCGATGAGATCCGTGACACGCTGATCTTCGGGCCTGCCTTTCAGGCCGGGGGAGGGGCCGCCGCGGACCCTCTGGCAGCCGTTGCAGCCTTGCCGGATGACGCGGAGATCTGTGGCTGCAACGGAGTCTGCAAGGGCGACATCCTGACCTCCATCGCGGGCGGGGCCGTGACGCTCGACGCGGTGCGCGCCGAGACCAAGGCCTCGGCCTCCTGCGGCACCTGCTCGGGGCTGGTCGAACAGCTCCTCGCGGTCACCCTCGGCGACGGGTTCGAGGCGGGCGCCGCGAAACCCATTTGCGGCTGCACCGAGCTCACGCATGAGGACGTGCGGCTGCTGATCAAGTCGAAGGAACTCAAGTCGCAGCCCGCCGTCTGGCAGGAGTTGGGCTGGACCACGCCGAACGGCTGCCATGTCTGCCGCCCGGCGGTGAACTACTACCTGCTGTCGGACTGGCCGGTGGAGTACCAGGACGACCCGCAGAGCCGCTACGTCAACGAGCGCAACCACGCCAACATCCAGCTCGACGGCACCTATTCGGTGGTGCCGCGGATGTTCGGCGGGCTCACCACGCCCGACGAGCTGCGCGCCATCGCCGACGTGGCCGACCGCTACGCCATCCCCACGGTGAAGGTGACCGGGGGCCAGCGGATCGACCTGCTCGGCGTCAAGAAGGAAGACCTGCCCGATGTCTGGCGCGACCTCAATGCCGCCGGCATGGTCTCGGGCCACGCCTATGCCAAGGGGCTGCGCACGGTGAAGACCTGCGTCGGCACCGAGCATTGCCACGTGGCGACGCAGGACTCGATGGGGCTGGGGATCAAGCTCGAAAAGCTGCTCTGGGGTGCGTGGTCGCCGCACAAGCTCAAGGTCGCCGTCTCCGGCTGCCCGCGCAACTGCGCCGAGGCCACCTGCAAGGATCTGGGCGTGATCTGTGTCGACTCAGGGTTCGAGATCTCCGTCGCGGGCGCGGCGGGCATGGACGTGAAGGAGACCGAGCCGCTCGCCAAGGTCGCGACCGAGGCGGAGGTTCTGGAATACGCGGCCGCCTTCATCCAGCTCTACCGCGAGAACGCCAAATACCTCGACCGGCCCTACAAATGGACGGCCAAGGTGGGGATGGACTGGGTGCGCGAGCAGGTGCTGGGCGAGGCGACCCGCGCCGCGCTCTACGACCGCTTCCTGGTGAGCCAGAGCGTCTACCAGAAAGACCCCTGGGCCGAACTGGCCTCCAAGCAGGAAGCCCGTTTCGACCCGATTGCCAATCTCTACAAGGAGGCAGCGGAATGAGCTGGATCGACATCGGCGCGCTCGCGGATGTGCCCGAACGCGGGGCGCGGATGGTCAAGACCCCGGCGGGCTGCGTCGCGGTGTTCCGCACCGGGCCCGACACGGTCTTTGCCACCGCGGACCGCTGCCCGCACAAGGGCGGGCCGCTGTCGGAAGGCATCGTCCACGGCACCAAGGTGACCTGCCCGCTCCACAACCGGGTGTTCAGCCTGGAGACGGGTGCGGCGCAGGGGGCCGACGAGGGGCAGATCGCCACCTACCCGATCCGCATCGAAAGCGGCCGGCTGATGCTCGACACCACCGCGCTCACGGCCCGGAGCGCCGCCTGATGGAGGCCGCCGGGGTGCCCGCGGTGAAGTCGACCTGCCCCTATTGCGGGGTCGGCTGCGGCGTGCTGCTCACCCCGGACGGGGCGGGGGGGCTCACCGTGAAGGGCGACCCGGACCACCCGGCCAACCTCGGACGCCTCTGCTCGAAGGGCACGCAGCTCGGCCAGACCGTCGGGCTGGAGGATCGCCTGCTTGCGCCGAAGATCGGTGGGGATGAGGCGAGCTGGGACGCGGCGCTCGGGCTGGTTGCGGACAGGTTCACCGCGGCGATCCGCGACCACGGGCCCGGAGCCGTGGCCTTCTACGTCTCCGGCCAGCTCCTCACCGAGGATTACTACGTCGCCAACAAGCTGATGAAAGGCTTCATCGGCTCGGCCAATATCGACACCAACTCGCGGCTCTGCATGGCCTCGTCCGTCTCGGGGCACAAGCGTGCCTTCGGCACCGACACCGTCCCCGGGACCTACGAGGATATCGACGAAGCCGATCTCGTGGTGCTGGTGGGGTCCAACCTCGCCTGGGCGCATCCGGTGCTCTACCAACGCCTGCTGGCGGCGAAGAAAACGCGCGGCACCCGGATCGTGGTGATCGATCCGCGCCGCACCGCCACCTGCGACGGCGCCGAGATGCACCTTCAGCTGGCGCCGGGATCCGACGTTGCCCTGTTCAACGGGCTGCTCGCCGAGATCGAGCGGCGGGGGCTGGCCGACGCCGACTTCCTGGAAAACGTCGAGGGGGCGGAGGCGGCCTTCGCGGCGGCAGCGCTTACCGATCTGGCCGTGACCGGTCTCGACCCGGCGGACCTCGCCGCCTTTTACGATCTGTGGTGCGCCACCGAAAAGGTCGTGACCGTCTATTCCCAGGGGGTGAACCAATCCACGTCCGGCACCGACAAGGTCAACGCGATCCTCAACTGTCACCTCGCGACGGGCCGCATCGGCAAACCGGGCCTCGGGCCGTTCTCGGTCACCGGCCAGCCCAACGCCATGGNNTGGGCGGGCGCGAGGTGGGCGGGCTCGCCAATATGCTCGCCTGCCATCTCGATCTCGAAAACGCCGAACACCGGTCGGCGGTCGGCGGGGTCTGGGGCACGACGGCCCTGCCGGACGCGCCGGGGCTGAAAGCCGTCGACATGTTCCGTGCCGTCGGCGAAGGCACGATCAAGGCGCTCTGGATCATCCACACCAACCCCGCCGTCACCTTGCCCGACGCCGACCGGGTGCGCGACGCCATCGCGGGCTGCGATTTTATCGTGGTCTCGGACATCACCGCAGCGACCGATACCGCGCGGCTCGCCGACGTGCTGCTGCCCGCCACCGCCTGGGGCGAGAAATCGGGCACCGTGACCAATTCCGACCGCACCATCAGCCGCCAGCGTCCGGTGCTGCCCGTGCCCGGCGCGGCGCGGCCGGACTGGGATATCCTGGCCGAGGTCGGTCGCCGGATGGGCTTTGCCAGCGCGTTCGACTACGAGAGCCCGGCCGAGATCTTCCGCGAATACGCCGCGCTTTCCCGCTTCGGCAGCCATTTCGGCCGCGACTTCGACATCTCCGGCCTCGCGGATCTGAGCGACGCCGCCTATGAGGCACTCGTCCCCACCCGCTGGCCGGTGACCGCGGCGCGGCAGGGGGGGCGGTTCTTCGCCGACGGGCGGTTTTTCACCGCCACGGGCAAGGCGAAGATGCTGGCGCTGAGCTACCGGCCGCCAGCTTCGGCAACCGGCCCGGACCGTCCATTCCGGCTCAACACCGGACGGCTCCGCGACCAGTGGCACACGATGACGCGGACGGCCAAGTCGCCCCGCCTTTCTGCGCATCTGCCCGAACCGTTCCTGGAGATACATCCCAGCGACGCGGCGCGACTGGGCGTCGGACCGGCGGCTCTGGTCGAGGTCGTCTCGGACCATGGCCGGGCGATCCTCAGGGCCAGGATCACCGATGCGGTGCGTCCCGGCGAGGTCTTCGCCCCGATGCACTGGACGGGCGAAACCGCCCCCTCGGCCCGGATCGACGCGCTCGTCGCCCCGGAGACCGACCCGGTCTCGGGCCAGCCCGAATCGAAGGCCGCCGCCGTCTCGGTCGCGGCTTTCGCCGCCGGGTGGTACGGTTTCGCGATCTCCCGTGCCACGCCCTGCCTCGACACCGATTACTGGGCCCTGGTGCGCACGGAGAAGGGCTGCCGCGCGGAGCTTGCCGGTCGCGCCGCGCCCGACGATTGGGAGGCGCACGCTCGGGCGATCTTCGCGCTGCCCGAGGCCGAGGTGCAACTGTTCGACGATCCCGCCCGAGGCAGCCACCGGATCGCTCTGTTCGAGGACGGCCGCCTGGCCGCTGCGCTGTTTGTCTCGCGCGAACCCGCCGCGCTGATGCGCGACTATCTTGCGACCCTCCCGGGCGAAGAAGCACCCGGCGTGCTGTCGGCCCGCGCGCCCGCCGACCGGCCAAACCCCGGCCCGGTCGTCTGTTCCTGCTTCGCGGTCGGCGTGAACACCATCGCGCTGGCCATCGAGACCCAGGGACTGGCCACGGTCGACGCGATCGGAACGGCGTTGCAGGCCGGAACGAATTGCGGCTCGTGCCGGGCCGAACTGGCGACGATCCTCGCCGCCGCTGCGGTTCGACAGGCAGCAGAGTGACGCCGGCCGGGATCGCCGCGCATGTGTTGCGGCGCACCGGCGCCGACTGCGAGCTATGGTGTCGGGTTCAGCGCCGATTGCATGAACCAGCCGCCTGGCGCAGAGAAACCTGCTCGGTACCCCTGTGAGGGGCGCATGCGGATCTCGCGACCCGGCATCCCGTGAGTCACCCAGCGCGTGGCGATCGCGGGGGGCAGGGTCCCGGAGGTCTGTTGCCGCGCCGAGGACACGGGCTCAGGAGGCCGTGCCGAGCGCCTTCAGTTCCGCTTCGTTGCGGATCGCGACATGTTTGCGCCGGCTCTCGACGATCCCCTGCTTCTCCCAGGACGACATCAGCCGGCTGACCGTGTGCAGGGTGGTGCCGCTCATTTCCGAGATCTGCCGCCGGGTAATCGGGAAGGCGATCTCGACGCCGTTGCCCGCGCCCGCCCCGCTTTGCGCCGCGAGACGCAGGAGCGTGCGGGCCACCCGGTGCTGGACCTGCCCCGTGGACAGTTCGAGCAGGCGGTCGTTCATCTCGGTGAAGCGGCCGCCGATGGTGCGGTGGGTGGCGGCGGCAAAGCCCGGGTGGCGCGTCGAGATCTGCGGCCAGAGCCGCATCGGCCAGGCCAGCACCGCGACCGGGGTGGCCGCTACGGCGGTGGCCGGGTAGGTGGTCCGCCCGAGCGCGGCGGCGATGCCGATCAGCTCCCCCGGCGGGATGAACAGCGAGATGATCTGCTGGCCGCCCTCGCTCGTGCGCACCACGCGGACATAGCCGTCGAGCAGGAGAAAGAAGCACTCCGCCTCCTGACCCTCGTGAAACACCGCCTCGTCAGGCGCGAAAGCCGCGCGGTTGGCGCAGCGCAGGACCTCGCGGATGTCCGCGCTGGTCATGCCCTCGAAGGGGGGCAGGTTTTCGACGAGATCGGGCTCGAACATTTTTTTCCCAAAGGTTGTTGCCGCGCAAACTCGGTGCTTGGGCGTCACGGTATCAGGGTGTGCGACAGGAAACCATCCGATCCGCCCCTGGCGGTGACGGGGGCATTGGTTGCGCCGCGAAGAGCGCCCTGTCGCGTCGCGGGTCCGCGTCGAAGGTGCGGGCCGGGAGGGTCAGAAAGATATGGAAGCGGCACCGCTTCAATCGCCGGCATTTTCCATCGCACCCGTCCCGGGAAAACCGGCCGAGATGGCAAAAACATTCAATAATTCAAACGTTTGCAGTCAACCAACGCCGCACATTCCGTTGGCACGCCTCGAACCGGATCGAACGCATCGCGCGTCGGTTCGGCGAAGCGTCCCGGACACGGCCGCCCTCGCCGGCGCAGGGATCGGAGCCCGTTCATGACTGTCGAAACCTCCCGGAGACAATTCATTCGCGGTGCCTTCGCTTCGGAAGCGCCGGCGAGCGCCCCGGCCCGGCCCCGCGTTCCGCGCCCCTGCGGCGCCGCGGCGGAGGCCGTGTTCGTCGCGGCCTGCACCGGCTGTGGCGACTGCGCCCGGGCCTGCCCGGAGCAGATGATCCGGCGCGATGCCGCGGGCCTGCCGGCGATGGATTTCAACGTCTCCGCCTGCACCTTCTGCGGTGCCTGCATCGAGGTCTGCGAAACCGACGCGCTGAGCCCGGGCACGGCGTGGGACTGGCAGGCGGAGGTGACGGCGAGCTGCCTCTCGGCCACCGGCGTGCAATGCCGCGCCTGCGAGGATTTCTGCGAGACCCGCGCGATCCGTTTCCGGCCCCAGACCGGCGGGCGGGCGCTGCCGCGGATCGACACCGGCGCCTGCACCGGCTGCGGCGCCTGCATCGCGCCATGCCCCGCCGGGGCCATCACCCTCATCGAGACCCGTCCCGCGAAAGCCGAAGCGACGGGCCCAGCAACGGAGACACGCCCATGCTGAACATCTGCGGTTGCCTGGTGCATGCCATGCCCGACCGGACCGACGAGATCATCGCCGCGATCGAGGCGGCCGAGGGGCGCGAGGTCCATGCGCACGAAAACGGGCGCATCGTCGTCACCGTCGAGGACACCGCGCAGAAGCGGGCCTCTGACAACATCATGGACATGCACCAGATCCCCGGCGTGCTGACCGTGACGCTCACCTACCACCATTTCGAGGCGCTCGACGACGCTCCCGCCGCCGTGGACGCCGCCGTGGACGCCGACGTGCCCGCGCTCATCCAACACTGATCCGGAGACCCGACATGACCTTGCCCAGCTCCCGCCGTTCCTTCCTCAAAGCCACCGCGGCCGCCGCCACCGCCTCGGCCGCCGGCATCACCCTGCCCGAGGGCGCCGCCCGGGCCGCCGCCACCGCCGACATCCGCTGGGACAAGGCGGCGTGCCGGTTCTGCGGCACCGGCTGCTCGGTGCTCGTGGGGGTGAAGGACGGCCGCGTCGTCGCCACCCAGGGCGACCCGGAAGCCCCGGTGAACCGCGGGCTCAACTGCATCAAGGGCTATTTCCTGTCCAAGATCATGTATGGCGCCGACCGCCTGACCACGCCGCTCCTGCGCAAGTCGAACGGTGTCTACGACAAGCAGGGTGCGTTCGAGCCGGTGAGCTGGGACGAGGCTTTCGACGTGATGGCCGAGAAGTGGAAAGCGACCCTCAGGGAGAAGGGGCCCACCGCTGTCTCGATGTTCGGCTCGGGCCAGTGGACGGTGTGGGAAGGCTACGCCGCCGCCAAGTTCATGAAGGCCGGCATGCGGTCGAACAACATCGACCCCAACGCGCGCCACTGCATGGCCTCGGCCGTGGCCGGCTTCATCCGCACCTTCGGCATCGACGAGCCGATG
>JAGRMP010000477.1 GCA_020441225.1 Maritimibacter sp.
CAGGCGCTGGCCGGGCGCAAGGGCGCGATCGTGCCATTGATCACCACGCGCCCCGATCTGGCCCATGTCGCGCATGAGCGCCACCTCTGCGTCGACACCACCGCCGCCGGCGGCAACACCGCGCTGCTCGCGGGCGGCGAGGGGTGAACGCGGACCAGCCGGGCGACGGCGCGCTGGATCCGGCCCGGACGGTGCGCGATGAAGAGAGCGACCCGTTCGCGCCGGTTTGGCGGACGAGATGAACGCCGGGGGGGGGGGGCGGCGGGCACCGGGACCCTCGGCGTCATCCGTCCGCACCCCGACCGTCGGATCGAGGCGCAGTGGACGCGCTGCCGCGACCATTCCGCCGGGTGAGGGAGCCGACGCCCGGCCGCGACCCCGGGCCGCGGCGAGAGGTCGCGTTCACCGCTGCGTGAACCGCGGGGTCGGGCCCCGTGACCGTGCGGGAAAGCTGTGCTTTAACCCGGCCCGATATCTGCGCGCGCCCTTGCGCCCGCGCACCGGACCGGGGCCTCTGGCCGGGCCGGGCCAAGCCTCGAGAGACGGGCAAGCGTAGTGGGAAAAGTGCCGTGAAAATCCGCAAGATCATCTTCTGGAGCCACCTTGTCGTCGGCGTGGCTGCCGGGCTCGTCGTCTTCGTCCTCGCCGCGACCGGCCTGCTGCTCACCTACGAGGTGCAGATCCTGCGCTGGGCCGAGCACCGGGTCGCGGTCGAGGCGGGGGGCGCGCCGCTCGACGCGGACGCGCTGGCCGAGGCGGCGCTCTTCGAGACCGGCGGGCAGGCGACGGCGCTGGTGTTCGAAAACGATCCCGCGGCGCCGGTCACGGCCAACCTCGGGCGGCGCGGCAAGCTGCTCCTCGACCCCTACACAGGCGCGGCGCTGGGCGACGGCGAAACCGGCGTCGGGCGGCTGTTCGAAACCGCGACCGGGCTGCACCGCTGGCTGTCGTTCTCGGGCATGAACGGGGCGGGCCGGGCGGTCACCGGCGCGGCGAACCTCGGCTTTTTCTTCCTGCTCCTGTCGGGCGCCTATCTCTGGCTGCCCCGGATCTGGCGCTGGGCCCGGATCAAGTACCTCGTCCTGTTCCGGCGCAGCTACCCGAGCGCCCAGGTGCGCGACTATCACTGGCACCATATCTTCGGCTTCTGGGCGCTGATCCCGCTGGTCGTGGTCGTCTTCACCGGCGTCACCATGTCCTACGACCGGGTCCAGGGGGTGGTGATGACCCTCGCGGGCGTGGGCGCCGGGGAAGAGGAGGAGGGGCCCGGCGGGACGGCGCCGGGCGCGACGCTCCAACCCGCCGAAACCGGAGCCACCCTCAGCGATATCCTCGCCGCCGCCAAGGCCCATAACCCGGCCTGGCGCCGGGTCACGCTCGATCTGCCCGGGACGGCGGCCGAGGATGTGACCGCAACGGTCGACACCGGCCCCGGGCGGCAGCCGACACGGCAGGAAAGGCTGACGCTCGCCAGGGCGGATGCGCAGGTTCTCGCGGTGCGCGGCTATTCCGACGAGCCCACCGCGGCGCGGACCTTCCTGTTCCTGCGCTTCGGCCATACCGGCGAGTTCTTCGGCGTCATCGGCCAGACCCTCGCCGGGCTCGCCTCCCTGGCGACGCTGTTCATGGTCTACACCGGTCTCGCGCTCGCCTGGCGTCGGCTCATCGCCGCACCGCTCCGCCGTCGCCGCCAGCGCGCCCGGGGCGCGTGAACCCGGCCGCATGCCGGGGCAGGGGCCACATGCCCGGAACCGCGCGCCCGGAACTGCGCAGAGAGATTCGCGGCCGGTCCCGCGCCGATCCGTCCGCCACGCTGCGGCGCCGAAAAAACCTGTAACACAAACGCCGGGATCGAACATCGCCCGCGCGCGCCCGCGTTGCGAAAACCACACGGTTTCGAGGCGGAATTGTTGCCTGACAGAAAACAGGCCGTTCACCGCCCCGAACGCGCCCGATTCACCCTTTAATCGAATCGTCGCCGGGCCTACCCGTGTCCGGTCAGAGGAGGGGGGGCCCCCTGTGCACAGGCTTACGGCTGCCAGGAACCCCGGCCAATTCGACGTTCTTTGAAACAAGCAAACGGTCAGACAATTGAAATATCGTCCAGAGATTGACGGCCTGCGTACGGTCGCCGTGCTTCCGGTCATCCTGTTCCATGCCGGTGCCGCGCCCTTCAGCGGCGGTTTCGTCGGCGTCGATGTCTTCTTCGTCATCTCGGGCTATCTGATCACCACGATCCTGATCGGCGAGCTTGAAGAGGGCCGCTTCAGCATCATCAATTTCTACGAACGCCGTGCCCGGCGGATCCTGCCGGCGCTGTTCTTCGTGATGCTGTGCACGCTGCCCTTCGCCTGGGCCTGGATGCAGCCAAGCCAGCTCAAGGATTTCGCCCAGAGCCTCTGGGCGGTGTCGTTGTTCGGCTCCAACATCCTGTTCTGGAAGACCTCCGGCTACTTCGCCGCCGCGGCGGATGAAAAGCCGTTCCTGCACACCTGGAGCCTCGCGGTCGAAGAGCAGTATTACGTGCTGTTCCCGGTCTTCCTGTTCCTCGCCTGGCGCTTCGGGCGAAACCGCGTGTTCTGGATGATCACCTTCTTCGCCGCCGGGTCGCTGCTGATCAGCGAATGGGGCTGGCGCAACGAACCCAAGGCCAATTTCTTCCTGTTCCCGACCCGCGCCTGGGAGCTCTTCGCCGGCTCCATCGCGGCCTTCGTCATCAAGACCCACGGCATCCGCACCAACCAGATCCTCGCCGGGGTCGGCCTCCTCGCGATCCTCTATTCGATCTTCTTCTATACCGAGGCCACGCCTTTCCCGAGCCTCTACGCGCTCCTGCCGGTGGGCGGCTCGGTGCTGATCGTGCTCTTCGCGACGAAGGAAACCTTCGCCGGCGCGCTCCTCAGCACCCGGCCTTTCGTCGGCATCGGCCTCATCAGCTACTCGGCCTATCTCTGGCACCAGCCGCTCTTCGCCTTCGCCCGGATCCGCGCGACCGAGGCGCCGAGCTTCACGCTCATGATGGTGCTGTCGGTGGTGGCGCTCGGGCTCGCCTGGTTCAGCTGGCGCTTCGTCGAACGCCCCTTCCGCCTCAAGGACGTCACCAGCCGGCGGCTGATCTTCTCGGTCTCGCTGACCGGCATCGTCTTCTTCGTCGCCCTCGGCCTCGTCGGCAACGCGCTCAATCCGCGCTTCGAGCAATACTGGCTGGCCAAGCAGCCCCAGAACGTGCGCGACACCTACGTGGTGCTCGCCCGTGCCAACCCCGAGTTGTCGAACTGGGGCGCCGATGAATTCGGCAACCAGGATCTGTCCGAGTGCCGGTTCAACGCCCGCAACCCCACCCCCGACGTGCAGGAACGCCTGTTCGGCTGTGTCGAGAAATACGGGCCCGGCGTGCTGATCCTCGGCGACAGTCACGCGATGGACCTGTACGGCGTCGTCGCTTCGCGCTTCGCCGACGCGCCGTTCATCGTCGGTATCACCCAGGGCGGGTGCCGGGTCTTCGACTGGGATCCGGGCTGCCATTACGACGACACCGCCGCTTTCGTGGCCGAGCACCCCGGGGTCTTCGGCAAGGTGATCTTCGAACAGGCGGGCGTGTTCCTGCTGCAGGAGGACAACGGCACCAAGGGTTCGCGCGAGATGTTCTCGAACCTGCGCCTGACCCAGCCGGTCGAGCATATCGTCCCCGACCTCGAACACATCAAGATCGGGGTCGACTATGTCGCCGAGCTCAGCAAATCGGTGCCCGTGGTCTGGTTCCTGCCGCGAACCGAGCCGCATATCGGCAAGAACTACGTGCTGCGCAACGGCTGCGAGGGGCGCTACTTCTTCCGCGAGGGCCAGGTAGAGCTGTTCGACACCCTCGAACGGGTCATCGCCGCCGAGGTGGATGCGGTCGGCGCCGACCAGCTCAGCTGGGTGTCGCAGAACGATCTGTTCCACTTCGATCTGTCCAAGGATTACATGACCTGCGACACCCTCTACTGGAGCGACGGCGACCATTTCTCGGAAACCGGCGAAGTGCTGTTCGGCGCCCGTCTGCCGGACGATTTCATCCGCTTCTGACCCGGCTCCCGGGCGGGCGCGCCGCATTGCGCCCGCCGAATTCACCTACAAACTTGCGTGGTTCGGCCACATTCGGCCATTTTTCATCGGTATTGTTCCTATTCTGAGGCCCAGGGTGCCAGCGACGCAACGCCATGTCGCAACGGCCCGGGCGCGAAACCGGAGGACGCATCGTGCGTGACATCGCATCGCAAATCGCGGCAATCGCCGAAACCGGCGGGGAGACGCCCGCCGTCATCGACGCCACCGACCGGCTGAGCTATGCCCAGTTCGAGGCCTGGACCAACGACCTCGCCAACCGGATCAACGCGGCGATCGGCCTGGATCCGAAGGTCTGCCTGGTGATCGCCGGGTTCGACCGCGAAGGCATCGTCGGCATGTTCGCCACGCTCAAGACCCCGCATATCTTCGTCGCCCTCGACCGCGAGAACCAGCCCGCCAACGTCGCCACCATCGCGGACCAGCTCGACGCCGGTGTCGTCGTCTACGCCGGCAATGCCGAAGCGGTGGTGCAGGAGGTCGGGCCGGCGACCGCGCGGGTGCCCGTCGGCGACATGCCCGACGGCCCGGTCGCGCCGCCCGCGCCGCTCACCGATCTGTCGCGCACCACGCTCTACAAGCGCACCTCGGGCTCGACCGGCGGCGCCAAGACCGCCGCCCACACCGTCGAAGGGATCCTCGGCGATGCAATCCCGGGCGCCAAGATCCTCGAACTGTCGCCCGGCGCCAAACTGTCGGTGGTCTCCACCTTCGACGCCGCCCTCACCAGCGCCGCGACGCTGCGCACGATCCTGTCGGGCGCCACGCTCCTGCCGGTCGATCTGCGCTTCGAAAGTCCGAAAAAGGCCGTCGACCGGCTGATCGGCGAGGGGCTCAGCCACGTCTACTGCACCCCCACCGCGATCCGTCTCCTGTGCAGCGGCCTGCCCGAGGGCGGCATCTTCCCCGAGCTGCGTTCGATCCTGCTCGGCGGCGAAAAGACCACCATGGCCGACGTGCGCCTGCTCGCGCACTCTACCCCGCCCGACGCCCATCTGCGCGCCACCTTCGCCTCGACCGAGACCCAGCTCGTCGCCCATACCACCGTGCCGCTCACCGGCGACGTCCAGCCAGAGGATTTCGCCGATATGGAAGTGGCGGACGGCGTGCGCATCGACATCCTCGACGACGCCGGCGCGCCGAGATCGGTGGGCGAGGTCGGCCATGTGCAGGTGACCTCCAAGATGATCACGCTGGGCTACCAGGGCGACGCCGACCCGGCGCTGAACGCCAAGATCACCCATAACGACGACGGCACCCGGTCCTATATGACCGACGATATGGGCTATCTCACCCGCGCGGGGCGCATCGTGCTGACCTCGCGCGCGGGCCGCGAGATCAAGATCCGCGGCCGCCGGGTCGATCTCGGTGCGCTCGAAGGCTGGCTCACGGCGCAGGAGGACATCTTCGAAGCGGCGGTCGTGGTGCAGCCCATCGGCCATGACGGCGGTCCCCGGCTCGCGGCCTTCATCAAGGGCGAAGACGGGTTCGAGGGCACCTCGGCGCTGCGCAAGCGGATGCAGGCGCAGCTCATCGCCGCGATGCAGCCGACCGCCATCGTGCAGCTCGACGAACTGCCGCGCACGCCCAACCAGAAGATCAACCGCCGGGCGCTGGAAAGCGATCTCTCGCATCTCGAGGCCGATGGCGGCGAGACGCTGCAGGACGACGGCCTCCTCGGCCAGGTCGCGCAGATCTGGGCGAGCGTGCTCAACCGCGCGGTCACCGGCGCCGAGAAGGATTTCTTCGACCTCGGCGGCGACAGCATCGCCGCCACGATCACCGCGGTGCGGATGGAAGAAAAGCTGGGCCTGCCGGTCGATACCGGCTTCGTCTACCGCTACCCGGTGCTCGCCGAACAGGTCGCGGCGCTCGAAGCGATGGAGGGCGGGGCGGACGCGCTGCCCGACCGGCTGCTTGTGCCGCTTACCATCCCGGGCGCCGACGGTCCCGAACCGGAGGAGAAGCCGCAGCGCGTGTTCCTGATCTCGGGCGCGGGCGGGCATGTCTTCCCCTTTGCACCCGTCGCGCAGGAATTGCAGCGGCAGTGGGACATCCTTGGCATCCTGCATCCCGGCATCCTCGACAGCGAACCCGAGCTCGGCAGCATCTCCGACTATGCCGACCGCATGGGCAGGGCGATCCGCGCAAGCCAGCCCAAGGGGCCCTATTTCATCGTCGGTTATTCCTTCGGCGGCGCCGTCGCGCATGAGATCGGACGGCGGCTCAAGGGAGAGGGCGAAACCGTCGGTGTGGTCCTTGTCGACCTCCAGCTCCTGACGCTGGGCACATTGCGCTACAAGGCGTGGTACGCACGCGAAAAGATCGAGAACAAGCTGCGACGGGGCCGGAACGGAGGCCCTCAGCGCGGTTTCCTCGACGACCCCGATCTCGACCCGGTCGAAAAGGCCAAACTGTCGATCTCGATCCGCTCCATGAACCTGATCCTCGAACGCTACCGGCCGGAGAAATCCAACGCCCCGACCGTGCTGATCACCGCGGAACAGAAGGACGAACCCTATGGCGTCGAGGATCTGGGGTGGAGCAAGGTCGCGCCGCTCCTGTCGGTGTCGGAGACGCCCGGCAATCACCTGGAGATGTTCAAGGACGCGTACATGGAAGGCTTCGCGCGCGTGCTCGACGAAAGCCTGACCCTGCTGGCGCAGAATATGGGGGTCGCAGGCCGGTAACCGGGTCGTGGCGCGTCCCGAAAGGCGCGCCTCCTGGCGGCGACAGCGTGACAGCGGAGGGCAGGGTTGATATCGTGAGCAGGATCTTCAGCGAACCCGGCGCGGACGATTTCTCCGCAGATTTCCAAATGGAAACAAACAGGCGCCCTAATCCAGCCGCCTTGGCCGGGTCAGGTAAGGTCGGAAAACTGCAAGAAGGCGGACCGGACGCCGGGCCCCGCCACGACAGCGCGCGAAAGGCGATCATGAGTATCGGTGTTGGTGTTGTTCTTGACCGGGGGAAACCGCCTGGTCCGGGAGAACGCAGGTTCATCAAGGCGGTCGCGGAAGATCCGCGGTTCCGCCTGTGCATGGTCGCCGCCGCGCCCCGGACCGAGGTTGCGCGGGCCGGACTCGTCGACAAGGCGCTCCAGTTGGAGGCCCGGGTCTTTCCCGCCCCCGACAGCGGCCCGACCGGCATGCCCGAGATCGCGGCGGTGCCGGACGGGCTGCCCGACATGCCGCCCGACGGCTGCGACGTGGTCGTCGATTTCAGCCATGCCGATGCCGTGCTGGCCTGGGCGGAACAGCTCCGCGACGGCGTCTGGCGGCTCAGCGCCTTCGCCCCCGACGCCGGTCTCGCCGAGGCGCGCGACCGTGCCGCGGTGACCGCGGTGACGCTCACGCGACACGGCGCCGGGCAGCCGCCGCAGACGCTCGCGACCGCGCGCTACGACACCAAGTTCCTGGCCTCGCGCAACGTTGCGCTGATCCGCGAGAAATCGGTCCAGATGGTTCTCCATGCGCTGGCGGGCCGGGTGTTGCGCGACGCCGACACCGCACCGCCCCCGGCGCAGGCAGGGCAGGAGACCGAGGAGATCCGCGCGCCTTTCGTCGCCGGCGATCTGCCGGGCTACGGGTTGCGGACGGTGACCGAGCTCGCCACCCGCACGCTCAAGGCGGCGGGCGAGCGGATCGGGCGCCGGCCCGGCATGTTCGAGCTGCGCCTCGGTCATGGCGACGGGCTCGGCTTCGACCCGGCCGCCGGGGTCACGCTGTCGCCGCCGCCGGGCACATACTGGGCCGACCCCTTCCTGCACGAACACGACGGCGCGCTTTACCTGTTCTACGAGGTCTACGACTACGAAACCCGGCGCGGCCATCTCGACGTCGGTCGGATCGAAGGCGAGACCATGGTGCCGCTCGGCACCGCGCTGAAGCTGCCTTACCATCTGTCCTATCCCTTCGTCTTCGACTGGGACGGCGCGGTCTGGATGATCCCCGAGACCCATGCGAGCCAGCGGCTCGAACTGTGGCGGGCGACCGATTTCCCGAACGGGTGGGAACTCGCCAAGACCACCTTCGAAGGCGTTCACATGGCCGATACCGTGGTCTTCGAACATGACGGGCAATGGTGGCTGTTCACCAACATCTGCCAGGACAGCTTCGGCGATTTCGGCGCCGAGCTGCATCTCTACCGGATCGACGGGCCGATGATGAACGAGATCGAACCGCATCCTCTGAACCCGGTGGTGATCGACAGTCGCACCGCGCGCGGCGGCGGTCGGGTGTTCGCGCAGGACGGCAAGCTCTACCGCACAAGCCAGGACAATTCGCACGGGCTCTACGGCTTCGGGCTCAACGTCATGGAGATCACCCGGCTCGACATGCTGGGCTTTTCCGAGCGCCGGGTGCGCCACGTGACCGGCGATTTCGACGACGCGATCATGGCCTGCCACCACATGGATTCCGCCGCGGGCCGGTTCGTGATCGACGTCCGCCGCCGGATCCTGCGGGCGCGCAAACCGGCGAGCTGAGACCGCGCGCGCGGGTCAGCGCCGCGCAAGGTTCGGGCCGGTTTCAGGCCGGTTTCAGGACAGTTTCAGGCCGGTCGGGTGCGCCGGGCCGCTGCGGCGATTTCAGGGTTTCGGCAGGACCAGCGCGCCGCGCCTGATGAAAACAACCATCAAGACCACCCAGGCGACCGCAATCGCCGCAAGGCAGGCCGTCAGCCCGAGCACCTGTCCCAGGCCCGCCAGCGGCGTGGCCGAGGAGAGGATCACCGCGGCCGTGGCCCCGGTGATCACCAGCGCCGGCGTGAAGGTGCGCAGGAGGTCCGCGACTGTCAGGCCCAGCACCCGCACCATCGTCCCGAACCCGACCGCGGTGACCATGACCGAGCTGAGGAGATGTGCCCAGGCGGCCGGCTCCGCGCCATGCTTGGCGAAGACCATCAAGAGGAGCAGCAGGCTCCCCGCGCCGAACAGGCGAATGTAGAACTGGTTGCGCCCGTGGCCGGTGGTCATCAACGTCGGCTCCAGGAGCCCGCCCAGGAACAGGATCGCCCGCGAGGTGGTGAGGATCACCACCACCCCCGCGGCCGGCAGCCAGGTCTCGTCGAGCACGGTCACCACGAGCGGTCCGGCCAGCAGCGCCACGGTGGCGCTGAGCGGCCAGAGAATCGCGGCGGCGATGGCCATGTTCTCGATCCAGGCGATCTTGAGCGCGTCGATCCCGTCCTCGTCCTTCTCGATCCGCGTGAACCGCGACCAGGTGAGGATCAGGAGCGGCTGCATCACCAGGTCCGACGCGGTGATCGAGATCCGCGCGCCGCCCCGGTAGGCGCCGACCATGGTCGGATTGGCGAAGGCGCCGAGGATGATGTCGGTGCCGTAGATCTGGAAATTATGCACGATCGACGAGCCCCAGAGCGGCACCGCGGTCTTGGCCGCGTCGCCGGTGGCTTCGGGGTGGAAGCCGAACCGGGGCAGGCGGCGCACCAGCCCACCGGTGAGCACAAGCCCGACGCCCACGGCGACATAGCGCGGCACCACAAGGGCGGCGAGCGTGTAGCCCAGCTTGAGCATGATGACCACGGTGAGCAGCGCGCAGGCCTCTGCGACCAGCACGTAGAGGCTGGCCGAGCGCACCCGTTTCTCGCGCACGAGCTGCGCCTCCCACCAGGCCTGCGGCGTGATCAGGAAAGGGATCGGCGCCATCGCGAGCAGGGTCAGCCCGCGTTCGGTCGCACTGCCGCCGGCGATCAGCCCGAACAGGATGATCGCCAACATGCCGAACGCGCCGACACCGGCGTTGAGCCAGAAGATCGTATCGCGGTCGCGGTCGAAAGTCTTCGAGCGCAGCAGCGCCTGGTAGAAACCGGTGAAAACGAAGGTGTTGCCGATCACCACCCAGGCCCAGGCCAGCGCATAGGTGCCGAAGATTTCCAGATCGAGATAGCGCGAGGCGACGGCGACCGAGACGAAGGAAATGAGCTGCCCGATGATCCGCGAGGCGACACCGACGACATAGGGCTCCTTGAGGCTCTTCAGCATGGCGATACCACGGTCCTTACCCTGCGCCCCGCACATATGCCGGACGCCACGCGCACCGCCGGCAGGGCCACCGCTGCGTGGCGTGTGCTACGCGGCGAACATGGCCATTTCAAGCTGTCACCGTGACAAGCTGTGGCCCCGGTCGCCCCGCGCCCGGCGGCGCAGGCCGCACGGTCAGGGCGACACATGCGCGGCATCGACGCAGACACCATGCGCCGCGAGCACCGCGCCCATGCCGCGCCGGAAGGCGGCCTCGTCGAACCGCGCCGCATGGGCGACCAGCGCCGCGGGGTCGAGCCGGTCGAGCCCCTCGGCCTCGAAATGCTCCACCGCCTCGACGATCGCCTCGACGCTCTGGTCGTGAAACAACAGCCCCGTTTCGCGGTCGATCACCGTGTCGAGCGCGCCGCCGCGGCCATAGGCGATCACCGGCCGGCCCGCGGCCATGGCCTCGACCGGCACCAGGCCGAAATCCTCTTCGCCCGGGAAAATCAGCGCCTTGGCCCGGGCCATATGGCGCTTGACCTCGTCGAAGGGCCGCTTGCCCAGAACCTTGACGTTGTCTCTGGCCGTGGCGGCCAGCTTCTTCGCCGTCGCCTCCGGGCCGCCGATCAGCACGAAGGGCTTGCCCAGCCGGTTGAACGCCTCGATGGCGAGGTCGGGCCGCTTGTAGGGCGCAAGCTCGCCGAGCCAGAGATAATAGTCGCCCCGCTCCGCCTCGGGCACCGGCGCGAAATCGGCGACCGGCACCGGGGGGTGCACCACCGTCGCGTCGCGGCGCCAGTATTTCTCGATCCGGTCAGCGACATGGCCCGAGTTTGCGACGAAGGTATCGACCCGCTGCGCCGAGGTGACGTCCCAGCTCCTGAGCCGGTGAGCGAGCCGCGGCAGCATCGCCTTCGACAACAGCCCGGCCGAGTTGCGGTAGACGTGATACTGGTCCCACAGATAACGCATCGGCGAGTGGCAGTAGCACACATGCGGCGCGTCCGGCGGCGCGATCACGCCCTTCGCCGGACCGCTCTCGCTCGACAAGACCAGTTCGTAGCCCATCAGGTCGATCTCTTCGAGCGCGCGTGGCATCAGCGGCAGGTATTTTTGGTAGAGCTTGGTCGCGAAGGGCAGTTTGCCGACCGAGGTCGTATAGACCTTCTTCGACCGGATCAGATCGCTCACCGAGGCGGGATCGTAGGCATGGGTGTAGATGTCGGCCTGCGGAAACATCCGCAGGAGCGCTTCGAGCACCTTTTCGCCGCCGCGCATGCCGACGAGCCAGTAATGGATGATCGCGACCCGCGGAACATCCCGCCGGGAACTCAGATGCCGTGCGATGGGGGGCACGGCACCGGACAGAGAATTCATCGAGACAGGGTCCTCGTCACTTCGCGTAGGCACCATAGGCTTCACCGTAGGAATTCTCCGTATACTTCGGATCGGCGTGGTTCAAGACGATGCCGGCAACCCCGAGACGCATCGCGGCGAGCGCTTCCAGCCCTTCGGCGACCGCCTGGCGCGGGGTCTTGTCCCAGCGCACCACGTAGACGATGCTGTCGGCGACGCGCGCGAGCACCAGCCCGTCGGCCACTTCCAGGAGCGGCGGGCTGTCGATGATGACCACGTCATAGACCGCCTTGAGCTCGTCCATCATCGGCTTGAGCCAGTCGGCGCTGAGCTCGTCGGCCGCGGCAACCGAGTGGTTCGCGGTCGGCAACACGTTGATGCCGAGCTCTTCGTCGGTGAGGATCGCCTCGTCCAGCGCGCAGCGTTCGAGCACGAAATCGGCGAAGTCATGTTCCGGGGTCCAGCCGAAATTCTTCACCAGCGACGAGCAGCGCAGATCGCCGTCGACGACGACCACGTCCTTGCCCGACAGCACCGCCATTTCCGCAAGCGCCATGGCCACCGTCGATTTGCCCTCGCCGGGGCGCGACGAGGCGACCATGATGACCTGCTTGTCGTAGCGGCCGCGGCGCATGAGCAGCACGGTCTTGAGCTGGCGCATCCGCTCGCCGAACACGGTGTTGGACTTGCCGCGCAGGCCGGAGATGATCCGGCGCATGTCGTGACGGCGCATCCGGGGCAGGGTGGCGAGCACCCGGTGCCCGGTCTGGGCCTCGATCTCGCGCCGGGTGCGGAAGCTCGACCGGGTCATCTCCATGATCACCGCGAGGATGATCGCAACCGTCAGGCCGAGCACCCCGCCGAAGGCGCCGAGCAGCTTCGGCCGCGGCGCCGACGGCGCCTCGGGCACCGGTGCGCGGTCGATGACCCGGGCTTCGGGCAGTTGCAGCTTGTCCTGGCCGGTGGCGGTGCTGAGCCGGGCGAGCAGGGTCTCGTAATACTGCCGCGCCGCCGCCGCTTCGAGCTCGAGCCGGCGCAGCCCGACGGTGTTGCCGGAGATCCCGGCAAGCTGGTCTTCCAGCGCCTGGACCGAGCCCGCGAGGCTGTCGACGCGCGATTGGGCAACGATCACGTCGCCGGCGCGCTGTTCGATCACCCGGCGGGCCTCAAGTTCGAGCTGGGCGTCGAGCCCGGCGATCTGGTCCTGCAGCCGGACCCGTTGCGGATGGTCGCTGTCGTAGCTGCGGGCCCATTCTTCGTCCTTGCGCTCGGCTTCCAGCCGCTCGCCGAGCAGGGTTTCGAGAAGCGGCGAGGTCACCGCCATGGCGAGCCCCTGCGCGCCCTCCTGGTCGAGCACGCCCTGCAGCTGATCGTAGGTCGCCTGCGCGGCCGCCAGCCCGGCGCGGGCGACGGCCAGCTCGCTCGTCAGGTTGGCGAGCTGCTGGTTGGCGTTTTCGTAGCTCGACCCTTCGGCCTGCAGACTCTGCGCCCGGGCCTGGGTCAGCGCCGTCTCGGTGCGCTGGACTTCGAGCTGGGCCTCGGCCACCAGCTCCTCGATCCAGATCGTCGCCTGGCGCACGTTTTCGCGGCGGCTGTTGAGGCTCTTTTCGATATAGGTGTCGGCGATCCCGTTGGCGAGCGCGGCGACCAGCTCGGCGTCGCGCCCGTCGAAGCGGATCATCACCACGAAGCTCTCGGCCTCGCGCTGCACCCGCAGGTCCTCGCGGATCGCGTCGATCAGCGAGGCGACCCGGTTCTCGCGGCTCGAATCGACCCGCGGCTGATCGTAGTAGAGGGTTTCGAGCCGGTTGAGGCCGATCTGGTCGATGAGATCGCCCAGCAGCGTGTTCGAGCGCATCACCGACATTTCCGAGAAGATCTCGGGCTCGGTCACCTCGACGCTGGAGACGACGGCATCTGTCTGGCTGACCTGCACGTTGCGCGGGGCCAGGATCACCTTGGCATAGGCGGTGTAGACCGGCGTCATGAACGACGCGGTGAGATAGGCCACCACGCCGAACAACAGCATCAGCCCGACGAGCAGCGCCTTGCGGCCGAGGATCGCACGGAACAGACCGCGCACATCGACGCGGTCGGCATCGGCCAGCTGCGTCGGCGTGCGGGTTGGAATGGGCGAATGCACATCCATCCTGGACACTCAGTTGCCTCCTTGCGCCGCGGCGCGTTCCTACCGGGTGGTGAAATCGGGTCCGTCGATGCGGCCGGTGAATTCCGGCGGCGTTTCCGGTGCAGTGGCCAGACGCGAACACGGCGCGGACTTGCGCGCGATCCCGTCTGGCCTCATGCAAACCGCCCCCCAGCGGTCGTCACCCTCACTACCCTTACTCGTTACCCTGCACCCGTTTCCCTGTTTCAGATGCGGCGGTTCGTCATCTTCTGTCAATCATTTATGGTTTTTTTGCGGATTCCGCACGTTTGAGAGAAACAATCGCGAGCCGTCTGAATCGACTGGCAGTATCGCGGCAACATTGTGTCAGGAACGTGGCGACGGTCCCGGAGCTTGCGCCTGGACCGATTCCCCCACCGCCGCCCGCGACAGCCCCGTCGCCGCGCCGGCGAGGGCGAAGATGAACAACCCGAGGTCGGGCGTCGAATGGGTCAGGATGGCCGAGGACAGCATCGCCAGCACGCCCGCCTTGGCGCCGCGGATTGCAGCGTTGCGGGCGTCGCCCGCGGGGCCGGCGGGGCTGGTCAGGAAGGCCGAGAGGAAGGCGAGGAACAGCACCGTGCCGAGCACCCCGATCGAGCCGAGACAGGCGATCAGCCAGTTCGAGGCGCGGACCGAGCCGAGCCCGGCGCCCAGGCCCCAGGTGTCGCGGAAATTGATCAGCGCCTGGGTGTTCCAGCTCATCCGCTCGACGCCCGAATCCGATTCCATCTTGTCGAACAGGATGTCGTCGAAAAACGCGGTGACCGGCTCGACCATCTGGTAGCTCGCGGTCGCGCCGATCGCCAGCATCCACAGCAGCGCCGCCCCCGCCACCGTCACCGCGACCGAGCGGCGCTCGGCTTCGGGGCGCAGGAAGCGGAAGAAATTGAACACCGAAAACCCGATCAGGAAGACGATCAGCGACAGATAGGCCGAGGACGAGGTCGAGCGCAGCACGGCGATTGTGGCCATCGCCAGCATCCAGGGCGCGGCTTTGGACCGGTGCATCGCCAGCCAGTACTGCAGCCAGAAGCCGAACAGACCGAGCGAGAAGAAGCCGAAACTCGACGCTTCCGGAAAGCCGCCGATCATCCGCTTCATCCCCGCCATCGTGTCGGTGACCCGGATGGTGTAATTGGCGGTGCGCAGGAAATCGAGCAGGCTGTCCAGGCCGGCGGCAAAGGTCGCGACGTCGATCCAGCCCATGGCGAAATGGACCGTCGTCGCCACGATCATCGCCACCACCAGCGAGTTCGCTCTGGGGGTGCGGCGGAATGCGGTGGCGAAGCCGATGAACACGAGATAGCCCAGCACCAACCGGAAAAGCTGGGTGATATTGCCCGCCGAGGGCCCGAGCGGGTAGCGCACGATCGCGGTGCGGCTTTCGTCGCGGGCGATGGCGAAAACCTCGGTCAGCCCGGCGAAAAACCTCGGCGCAAAGATCGCCGAAAAGGCCGAGACCACGATCACCAGCGTGAGGTAGAACCCGGGCTGCCAGGGCCGCACCGAGCCCAAGAGGCTCGACCCGGCGCCGGGGGTGAGCATCAGGATCACGATCATGGCGACGGCGGCGAGATCGCCGACGATGATCGAGGCGCCGCCGAGGGCCGGCAGGTTGAACGCCGCCGCCGCCCCAAAGGGCAGGAGCGCAAAAAACACCCAGGCCCCGCGGCGCGCACCGAGGACCAGGAGCAGGACGATCGCGACCAAGGCAATCGGGGTACTGGGAACGAACTGCACGGGGCGGACCCTTTTCGACACCCTTGTTGTTACCTGGCCCCTACCTGCCGCAAACGCACGTCGCTGTGAAGCCCGGTTGCGCGGGGCAGGCGTCTCGGGCAGTGTCGGCGCGGTTTTGGTCGGGTTTCGGTACGGGGGGCGCGATGCGTCGTTTTCTTGGGTCCGCGGGTCTTTTGGCGGTCGTCTTCGCGGCTTCGGCGGTCTCGGCGCAGGCGCTGCGCGGGCCCGAGCTGCAGGCCGCGTCGAACTTCGGCCAGACCTGGAACCCGGTGGTGTTCGAGGCCGCCCGCGCCGAAGGCATCACCGCGCTGCGCGACGAGCTCCACTGGGATTACGCCGAGCGCGGCGGCAGCCTATGTCTACGACCACGAAATCCTGACCTACCCCGACCGTCATGGCCGAGGCGGGGATGACCCTCACGCTGATCGCGCTGGGCGAGCCACCCCGACCATGACGCGGGGGCGACGCCCTATACGCCCGAGGGCGTCGCCGCCTATGCCGCCTTCTTCGCCGAGACCGCGCGGCGCTTCCCGGCGGTGACCGCGGTCGAGGTCGGCAACGAGATGAACAGCGAGACCTTCACCGCCGGCCCCGCACGCGACGGCCGATATCGAGGGCCGGGCGGGGTTTTACGCCGCGCTCCTCAAGGCCACCCATGACGCGGTGCGCGGCGGGTGGCCAGAGGAGCGGCCCGAAGTGCGGATCATCGGCGGCGCCGCGCATTCGATCCCGCTCGCCTGGTTCGACGCCCTGTCCGAAGACGGCGCGGCGCCCTACATGGACGCGATCGCGCTCCACCCCTACACCACCGCGCCCGAGCAGTTCCGCCGCCAGGCGGCGCTGATGCGGGCCGTGCCGGGGTTCGAGACCCTGCCGCTCGAAATCACCGAGATCGGCACCACCGACCCCGCCGAGGCCCCGGCGCTGCTCCTCAAGACCTACTGCCAGACCGCGCTCGCCGGGGCGACGACGCTCGCCTGGTATCCGCTGAACCCGCGCGGCGACGGCTTCGTGCCGCTCCTCGAAGACGACGGCAGCCTGACCCCGGTGGGCCGCACCTGGCAGATGATCCAGGCCGAGATGCAGGGCCGCCCGCTCAGCGATGCCGCGCCCGATCCCTTCACCTATGGCTGCCGCTTCGGCGACCGGGCGCTGGTGCTCTGGGGCGCGCCCCGCGCGGTCATCCTCGACGCCCCGGGCCTCACCGCCGTCGATCTTGCGGGCGCGCCGCTCGCCGACCCCCGGCTCAGCCGCGAGACGCCGCTGGTGGTCCTGTCCGACGGGCCCGCGCCGGTCATCGGCGACACCCTGCACCTCGGGCCCCAACGGGTGGTGGCCGACAGTTTCGACCAGTTCGCCTATCCGGGTGCGGGGCAGGGCGGGTTCGACCGCTTCGTCCGGGTGGGGGAGGCCCGCGTCGAGTTCACCCTCGGCCCCGGCCAGCAGACCGGCGGTGTGCCCTGGACCCCCTATCTCACCACCGACCGCGACGGTTCGCTGCGGATGGATGCCGAGTTTCTGCGGCCCTCGATGTGGGAGGGCGTGCCCGCCGAGATCGTCCACGCCTACACCGCGCCCGAGGCGATGAATATCGCCGTCGAGATCCAGATCGCGCCCGCGGTCGAAAGCTCCGACGGGGTGACCCTCGCGGTCCTGTTGAACGGCGACACCCGCGCCGAGACCGGCCTGCGCAGCGCCACCGCGCTCTCGCTGCCGCCGGTCGCCGTTCAGCCGGGCGATGTGCTGGAAGTGGTCCTCGGTCCCGGCGAGGCGCCCCAGGGCGACACCAGCGACTACCGCATCACGCTCAACCGCGCCGACTAGGGCCGGAGCGCAACGGCAGGGCGGCCCGGGACCGGCAACACCCTGTTGCCCGATTTTCACTGGCCCTCGCGCTGCTTTTGCGCGATTTCAGGACGTGACGGGAACGAGTTACATCTTGCGGACAGCCAGGGGACATCATGACCAAACGCCGCATCGTCGTTGTGAACGACGACAGCATCGCGCGCGGGGGCACCGCGGTTCTTGCCGTGATGTCGGCAAAAGCGCTCGCGGACCGCGGCCACGAGGTGATCTGGCTCTGCGGCGACGCGGGCGCCAACCCTGACCTTGCTGCCCACGGGATCGAGGTGGTCGCGCTGGGCTCGCGCCCGCTGCTCGATCTTCCTGCAAAGCGCGCGCTCGTCGAGGGGGTGCACAATTCCGCGGCCGCACGGCTGGTGGCCGATTTCATCGCCCGCCGCGACACACCCGAGACGGTCTACCATGTCCACAGCTGGGCACAGATCTTCTCGCCCGCGATCCTGCCCGCGCTGGGCCCGGTCGCGTCGCGGACGCTGCTCCACGCCCATGACATGTTTCTCGCCTGCCCGAACGGCGTCTACATGGATTACCAGAAGAACCGCGCCTGCACCCGGGTGCCCAATTCGCTCGACTGCATCGCCACCCATTGCGACAAACGCAGCTACGCCCAGAAGCTCTGGCGGGTGGCGCGCGGGGCCCGGGTGCACCGCGCCCTGGGGTCGCTGGACGGTTGGGGCGGGATCCTCGCCATCCATCCCGGGATGAAGCCCAAGCTCGCCCGCGCCGGCTACCGGGACGACCGGCTGTTCACGGTGCGCAACCCCGCCGTCCCCTACACCCGCGACCGGGTTCAGGCGGAAGAGAACCGGGCCCTGCTCTTTGTCGGCCGGCTCGAAGCCGACAAGGGGATCGGCGCGCTCGCCGCCGCCGCCGCCCGCGCCGATGTGCCGCTGATCGTGGTCGGCGACGGGCCGATGCGGGCCGAGCTCGAAACCCGCTACCCGAACGTGGAACTGGCAGGCTGGGTCGAGAAATCCGGGCTCGGCGCCTATGCGGCCCGCGCCCGCGCGCTGGTGCTGTCGTCGCGCCATCCCGAGCCCTTCGGCCTGGTCCTCGCCGAAGCCGCGGCCAGTGGCCTGCCGGTGCTGGCCTCGAACACCGCCGAAATGGCGGGGGAAGTGGAAGCGGGCGGGCTCGGCTTTGCCTTCGACGTGTTTTCGCCGGCGGATTTCGACGCCGCGATCGCGCGGATCATGGCGCTGTCGGCGGACGAGATCAGGGCGATGAGCGCGCGCGGCCATTCCGGCGCGACCGCGCTCGGCAACACCCCCGAGGGCTGGATCGATGCGCTGGAAGCGCAATACGATCGCGTTCTCGCAGAGAGCCGGGCCTGAGCCGCGCGGTCACAGTTCCAGAATACGGCTCGGTGACAGGTCGCCGCGGAACAGATCGATGAAAGCGATCATGTTGCCCTTCAGCCGGCCGCGGAAATCCGCATAGGGGCGCGGCTGGAACGAATGCAGGAGGTTGGAGGCTATGTTGCGCCCGGCGATCCAGAACACGTGCTGGAGCGTCATCGAGCCCTTGTCGAGCAGGTAGATGGGGTTGGAAATCTGCGAATATCCGAGCCGCACGCCGGGCGTACGCGCGGTCTTGGTGCCCAGGTGCACCCCGCGCATGCCACCGGATTTGACCAGTTTGCCGAATTGCGCAATCCGGCGCGAGAAATCGAGGTCTTCCAGCCAGGAGTAGAGCGGCAGGTCCTCGTCGAACCACAGCTCGTAGGCGGCGACGACCGAGACCCGGAAGGCGAAGTTGCAGCCATATCCGGAATAGACCGGTCTGACCGTGTCCGGCAGGTCGTCGGAGTTGAGCCCGGTGAGCAGCGCCCGCCCCTGTTCATGGCTGTAGCCGGGGCCGATGATACCGTCGGCCAGGACCGTGCCGGTGGCGAGCACGACCTCGGGGTCGTTCTGAAACACCTCGAGGGTTTTCTGCAGGTAGTCCGGTGCCATCAGGAAATCGTCGTCGAGCATCAGCACGATATCGTCGGGCTTGCATTCCTCGAACACCCGGTTGCGCTGCGCGGTCGCGCCCTTGCGGCCGTAGACCACCGTGGCCGGGAACGGCAGGCTGTCGGGGTCGAGGTCGCCGATGTCCTCGGGATTGACCAGGCTCAGGATCAACAGGTCCGGAAGCCGGTTCTGCAGCGCGATCGCGCGCACCGTGTCGGGCAGGATCTGGGCCCGGCCGGTCGAGGGGATCGACACCACCAGGCGAAATCCGGTGCTCGGGTTCGGCAGGCCGCGCAGGATCGGGCCCGCGGGCCCCAGGTTGTCTCGATTGCGGTCGGGAAGGTCACTGGCGCGGCCGGTCCAGTCCCGCGCCTTGAGGTTCTTCGTCATTCTGTTGCTCTTGACTGTGTACCGTACAGGGGGCTCAGCTAGCACCCTCTTGTGTCAGAACCACGGCGAAGGTTTTGACGACGATGCGCAGATCGTCCGCCAGGGTCGCATTGCGGACATAGTCCACGTCCAGCGCCACCCGCTCGTCATAGCTGGTCAGGTTGCGTCCACCCACCTGCCAGGCGCCGGTGATTCCCGGACGCACGGCGAAATAGTCGGCAAAGTGCATCCCGTAACGCTTCGCTTCGTCGGCGATGATCGGACGCGGACCGACGATCGACATGTCACCCTTGAGCACGTTCCAGAACTGCGGCAGCTCGTCGAGCGAGGTCTTGCGCAGAAACTTTCCGACCGGGTGAATACGCGGGTCGTTCGTCAGCTTCTGGTCGCGGTCCCATTCGGCCCGGGCCACCGGGTCGGTCGCCAGCAGGTGGGCGAGCACTTCGGCGCTGTCGACCCGCATCGAGCGGAACTTCAGGCAGTAGAACGGTTTGCCGTTCTGCCCGATCCGCTGGTGTTTGTAGAAGACCGGGCCGTTGTCGCCGACGCGGTTCGCGATTGCGATGACCAGAAACAAAGGCGCGAGCGTGAACAATGCCGCGACTGCGAAAATCTTGTCGAAAACAAGCTTTCCGAAAGAGATTTCCCCACCCCGGGACCTGAAATTGGCCCTGGGTACCTGATGACCGATCCGCACAGCTTCCCGTGTCGGGAGCGGTCCCGCTTCAAAACTCATTTGCTGTCCCCCTAGTACACACACCGACCCGAACGAAAATTAGACGGGTTTCGGCCGCCTGTCTGCCACATCCGCGCCCAATTTCTGCCTAAATCACGGAAACGTATTGTTCATGGTACATTTACCAAGATAATTCCCCGTACTTTTCGCGATTGTCCATCGTTGGGAGACAATCGACGTGCCGCAGCGCAGCATACGCCGGGTCTTTCGCTGTCGTAAAGGTTGATATTGCCTCCAGATTCACGCCCGCGCCTGCGAATCAAGCACGATTCGGATCGCCGGGTCGGTCCCGGGCGGGGCATACGGCCGGGACAGGCGGTGCGCCAGCGCGAATTGCGGCTGCGGGAGTCGCTGCGGGGCAGCGTGCGGACCCGGTCGCCGCCCTGCCGACCACCCGCTGGACCCGCCCGCCGGACCGCCTCCAACATCCGCCAGCCACCCCGCCGGGGCCCTGATCCGCCCGCCCGAGGACCAGGCGTCCCCGGCCCTTCCCGCGGCGAGGCCGTCCGAAACCCGACCGGGCCGTGCCGGGCCGGCTGGCTCCAGCGCTCCCAGGCGGGTAGGCGTAGGCTGTCGCACCCCGGCCGGGCCGGAACGGCAGGCGGGCGGGACGCGACGGGCGCGGGCACGTCCCGGGCACCGGCCGTCTGGCGATTGATCGCAATGCGTGACCAATGCACAGAGAGGGGCGAGATTGCACGCGGNACGGAAACGACCGCGCCGCGACGACCCCGGTGAACGCCGCCCGCCCGGGCGCGGCGCCGCCTTGTCCCCCGGACCCCGCAGCGCCATGCGCGCAAGGCCCCGGCCCGATGCACGCGCCCCGGCGGTTCCCGGCCCCGACCGCCCGGTCCCCCGTAACCGACCGTTTCGTCACAATAATATCCGGCCGCAACCTCGACTTGGCCCGATTCCCCGCTATCGTGCAGCCGAGGACATCCTTCCGCCGAAGGATGCGAATAGGGACAGCCCATGGTGCATGACATCCGGATCGTGACCGAAACCGAACTGCGCCAGGCGGTCACGTTGGATCTCGACACGGTCGACATGGTGGAGCGGGCCTTCACTGCCCTCGCCACCGGTGCCGTGACGATGCCGCCGGACCTCACCCTGCCGCTCGCGGGCGGCGACGGCGCGGTCGATGTCGCGACCGCCCGGATCGACGGGCTCGACAGCTACGCGGTCAAGATCCTCTCCGGCCTGCGCGACACGCCCGATATCCGCCGGCCCGGCCGCGACGGGCTGGTGGTCAACTTCTCCGCCGACACCGGGGCGGTCGCGGCGGTCTTTCTCGACAACGGTTATCTCACCGATCTGCGCACCGCCGCCGCCGGGGCCGTCGCCGCGCGCTACCTCGCGCCCGAGGATGTGACCACCGCCGGGGTGATCGGCGCGGGCGCCCAGGCGAGCCTGCAGATCAAGGCCGCCCGGCTGGTGCGCCCCTTCGACCGCGTGCTGGTTTATGGCCGCGACCCGCAGAACGCCGCCGCCTGCGCCGCCGATCTGGCCGCCAGCCTGCCGGTCGAGGTCGAGGTCACCACCGACCCCGAGGTTCTGGTCAAACGCTCGCAGCTCGTCATCACCGCCACCTCGGCGCAGGTGCCGATCCTGATGGCGGACTGGATGCACAACGAGTTGCATGTCACCGCGGTCGGGACCGACCAGGCCGAGCGCAACGAGATCGACCCGGCCGGCGTCGCCCGCGCCGACCTCTTCGTCTGCGATCATGCCGAAAGCTGTGCCCAGGCCGGCGAGCTGCGCGCCGCACACGCCTTCGGGCTGTTCACCGAGGCCAACCCGCCCGAGCTCGGCGAGATCGTGACCGGCCGCCATCCGGGCCGCCGCTCGCCCGCCCAGATCACGATCTGCGATCTGACCGGCACCGGCGCGCTCGACACCGCCATCGCCGCCCATGCCGCCGCCCGGCTCAGCGAAACCGGCACCGTCATCCGCGCCCGCCACCGCCCGCAATCGCCGTTGTCGCGCTAGCACGCGGTAGCGGACCCCGAGGCGCCCGCGGTCCATCACGTTTTCGCGGATCGACGCCGAGCGGCGGAACAACCGGTTGCAACCGCCCCGGCTCCCCGGCCATGATGGATCCAGGGGCTGCACACGAACGTAGGAACCTTGTCCGAGTCGGCAGGGCAGACCGCGCTGTGGGTTCGGCCCTTTGTTCTGGCTGGGGTCCGGCAATGGCGAAAACGACACATCTTTCCCGGGTTCTCGGCGTGGCGCTTGCCGCGGCCGCCCTGCCGGCTGCCGCACAACAGCTCGATTTTGCTGTCTCCGGCGCGGACAAGGCGCTCACCAGCGCGCTCCAGGGCGCCTCGCTCCTCTACGCCGGACAGCAGGAGGCCGATCGCGACCCGCGCGATGTGCTCGCGGCCGCCCGGGCCGATTACGCCCGGATCATCAACGCGCTCTACGCCGAAGGCTATTACGGCGGCGCGGTCTGGATCCGTGTCGATGGCCGCGAGGCGGCCTCGATGTCGCCCTTCGCGGCGCCCGCTGAGATCGGCAATGTCTCGGTCGAGATCGATCCCGGCCCGTTGTTCACCTTCGGCGACGTGATGATCGGCCCGCGCGCGCCCGGCTCCACCGCGCCTGGAGATGTCGCGACCGGCGCGCCGGCCTACAGCACCGCGGTGCAGGCGGCGGTCGACGGTGCCGTCTCCGACTGGCGCGATGCCGGCCGGGCCAAGGTGGCGGTCGCGGGGCAGAGCGTGACCGCCGACCACCGCAGCCAGACGCTCGATGCCCAGGTCCGCCTCGCCCCCGGGCCGGTCGTGACCCTCGGCAACCTCGTGCAGACCACGCCGTCCGCGGTGCGCGCCGAGCGGGTGCAGGTGATCGCGGGCCTGCCCACCGGCGAGACCTATTCGCCCGCCGAGGTCGAGGAAGCGGCCAACCGGCTCAGGCGCACCGGCGCTTTCGCCTCGGTCGCGGTCACCGAGGCCGAGACCCTCGGGCCCGGCGACACGATGGATATCGAACTTGCGCTCGCCGACGAGAAACCGCGCCGCTTCGGCTTCGGCGCCGAGCTCGCCTCGCTCGAAGGGCTCACGATCTCGGGCTACTGGATGCACCGCAATTTCCTCGGCGGCGCCGAACGGCTCAGGATCGACGGCGAGGTGTCGCATATCGACGGCACCCTCGACAACATGGACGCGGACGTCACCGCGCGGCTCGACATCCCCGCGGCGCTCGGCACCGACAACGATGTCTTCGTCGAACTCGAGGGCGGCTATTTCCAGGAACCTGGCTACGAATTCGGCCTCGGCTCCGGCGGCGTCGGCGTGCACCGGCGCTTCAGCCCGGAGCTCGAAGGCGAGCTGGGGCTGGCCTATGCCTATGCGGTGTTCAAGGACCCGCTCGGCGACACCACCTTTTCCTATGTCTCGGTCCCGGCCAACCTGACCTGGGACCGGCGCGACAACGCGCTCGACCCGACCACCGGCACCTATGTCTTCGCCGAGCTGGAGCCGCTTTACGAATTCAACGGCGAAACCTTTGCCGCCCGTGGCTCGGTCGACGCCCGCGCCTATTACGGGCTGCAAGATGGCGACCTCGTGCTCGCGGGCCGGGCGGTGGCGGGCTATGTCCTCGCCGACAACGCCAGCGACGTGCCGTCCGATTTCCTGTTCTACTCCGGCGGCGGCGGCACCGTGCGCGGCTTCCCATACCAGTCGATGGGCGCGGGGCCGGGCGGCGACAATTCGGTCGGCGGGCGCACCTTCCTCGGGGGGTCTGCCGAGCTGCGCTACAAGGTGACCGACCAGATCGGCGTCGTCGGCTTTGCCGATGCCGGGCGGGTCGGCGCCGACAGTTTCCTCGACACCGCCGACTGGCAGATCAGCGCGGGCGCCGGGGTGCGCTACTACACCGGTCTCGGCCCGATCCGGCTCGACGTCGCCGTGCCGGTCTCCGGCCCCGGCGCCAGCCTCGACACGATCTGGGACGCGCAGCTCTACATCGGGATCGGGCAGGCGTTTTGACCCGTCTCGCGCCTCTCCTGGCCGCGACCTTCTTCGCGGTCCTCCCGGCCTTTGCGCAGGATGGCGGGGCCGATGCGGCCGAGGACGACAAGTCGATCCTGGAAAACTTCCTGCAGGACAATCTCTCCGCCGCGGGCCGCACGGTCGAGGTTACCGGCTTTTCCGGTGCGCTCTCGTCGCAGGCGACGATGCAGCGGTTGACCGTGGCCGATGACGAGGGCGTCTGGCTCACCATCGAAAACGCCGAGCTCAACTGGACCCGCTCGGCGCTCCTGCGCGGCCGGCTGGAGATCGACGCGCTCACGGCCGAACGGATCGAGGTGGTCCGCGCCCCGGTCGCGGTCAGCGACGGGCCGCAGCCCGCGACCTCGGATTTCGCCCTGCCGGAGCTGCCGGTCTCGATCAACATCGGCGAGATCTCCGCCGCCCAGCTGGTGCTCGGCGAACCGCTCCTCGGGATGCCGGTCGAGATGAGTCTCCAGGGCGGCGGCCAGCTCGAAGACGGCGCCGGCGAGGCCGCGGTCACGCTCGAGCGGATCGACGGCCAGACCGGGCGCTTCAGCCTTGCGGCCGCCTATGCCAACGACACCGGCGTGCTCGCGCTCGACCTCGATCTCGACGAGGGCAGGGACGGGATCGTCGCCACGCTCACCGGGCTCCCCGGCAGCGCGCCGCTCGCCTTCACGCTCAAGGGCACCGGCCCGATCGACGATTACACCGCCGATCTTGCGCTGGCGACCGACGGCGCGAACCGGATCGGCGGCCAGGTCACGCTCGACCGCACCGACCCCGCCGGGCCGATGGCCTTCACCGCCAAGTTGCAGGGCGACCCGACCGCGCTTCTGGCGCCGGATTTCCACGATTTCTTCGGCGACGACGTGCAGCTCGCGGTCGAAGGCCAGCGCGCGCCCGACGGGCAGCTCGACCTCTCGACCCTCGACATCGCCGCCGATGCCCTGACCCTGTCCGGCGAGGCCGTGATTGCGCCCGGCGGCTGGCCGGAACGGGCGCTGCTCTCCGGGACGCTCGCTTCGCCCAACGGCCGCGCGGTGCGCCTGCCGCTCGGGGGCGACCCCACCTGGGTCGACCGCGCCGAGCTGTCCTTCGACTACGACGCTGCGCGCGGCGACGATTGGCGCGCCGAAATCACCCTCGACACCTTCTCGCGGCCGGATGTTCGGATCGGCCGCGCCGCGCTGGTCGCGGACGGAACGCTCACGCCCGGCGGCAACGGCACGCCGCCCGCGTTCGGCGGCCATGTCGAGCTGACGGCGACGCGCCTCGGCGGTCCTCCCGACAGCCCGGCCGAAGCGCTCGGCCCCGACCTCACCGGCAGCTTCGATCTCGGCCGCACCAGCGGCGATGTGCTCGCGTTTACCAACCTCGATCTCGGCGGCTCCGACTACCGGCTTACCGGCCTGGTGACCCTCGACACCGTGGTCGAAAAGCTCGACCTCGTGGCCGAGGGCGCGGTGACGCTCAGCGCGAACGACCTCTCCCGTTTCGCCGCGCTTTCGGGCCAGGCGCTCACCGGCGCGGCGCGGCTCGACATCGCCGGCAATGCGGCGCTGCCGGGCGGGCCCTTCGATGTCGACATCACCGGGTCGGGCCGCGACCTCGGCGTGGGCATCCCCGAGGCCGACCGGCTGTTTGCGGGCGCGAGCACGCTCGCGATCTCCGCCGCCCGTACCGCCGAAGGCACCGAGATCGACCGGTTCGACATCCGCGCGCCGGGCGCTTCGGCCACCGGCACCGGCTGGCTCGCGGCCGATGCCTCCCAGCTCGCGCTGCGCCTCGATCTGCCCGACGCCGCGCTGCTGGCCGACGGGCTCGACGGCCCGCTCTCGGCCCAGGCGACGGCGCTCCAGCGCGGCCGCGACTGGGATATCGCCCTCGACGCCACCGGACCCGGCGGCGCGCAGGTCAAGCTCACGGGCCTCGCCGAGACCCGCAAGCGTGGCCTCATCCGGGTCTCGGGCGATGTCTCGGGAGGGATCGACCGGCTCGCCGCCTGGTCGGGCCTCGCCAGGCGCGACATCTCGGGCAGCGCGCGGTTCACCGCCTCGGGGGAATTCGAGCCCGAGGATGGGCGGTTCTCGCTCACGGGCACGGCCGACGGGCAGGATCTCGATTTCGGCCTCGGCACCGCCGACCGCCTCACTGCCGGGGCCTCGACCGCCAGTTTCGAGATCCGCCGCAACAGGAACGGCGTCTACATCGTCGACCAGTTCAGCTTGGAGACGCCGGAGCTCAGCCTCAACGCCAATGGCCGCGCCGCCGACGAGATGCCGCGGATCACCTTCGACGGCCGGCTGCGCGATCTCGGCCCCTTCGTCCCCGGCCTGCCGGGCGCGCTCACCGCCTCGGGCACCGCCAACCTCACCGACACCGGCTGGCGGGTGAAACTCACCGGCGACGGTCCCGGCGGGACCGCGCTCGACGTCTCGGGCAATGTGGCGGGCGACGTCCAGAGCGCCGATCTCGCGCTCAGGGGCCGCGCGCCGCTCGCCATGGTCAATGGCATGATCGCGCCCCGCGCGCTCTCGGGCATGGCGGCCTTCGATCTGCGCCTCGACGGCCCGCTCGAACTCGGGTCGCTCTCGGGCCGGATCACCACCGACGGCGCCCGCGCGGCGCTGCCCACGGTCGGGATCTCGCTCGACCCGCTCGACGCGACGGTGCGCCTCGCCTCCGGCCAGGCCGATGTCGACGTGAACGCCAAGGTCTCCTCGGGCGGGCGGATCGCGGTCCGCGGCCCCGTGGCGCTCACCGCGCCGTATCTCGGCACGCTCTCGATCGACGCGCAGAACGTGCACCTGCAGGACCCGACGCTCTACGACCTCACCCTCAACGGCAATCTCGTCGATGTCCGGCCCGCTCGCAGGCGGCGCCTCGATCACCGGCGGGGTGCAGCTCGGCAGCCGTCGAGCTTCAGATCCCCGAGACCGGCTTCGGCGCGGGCGGCGGCCTCGACGGGCTCAGACATGTCGGCACGCCCGCCCCGGTGCGCACCACGCTCGCGCGCGCCGACATGGGGCACCGGCGGATCGTCCGGCAGCGGTGGCGGCGGGGCGGCCTACGGGCTCGGCATCACCATCTCGGCGCCGTCCGCGGTGTTCATCCGCGGCCGCGGGCTCGACGCCGAGCTCGGCGGCACGCTCACCGTGGGCGGCACGACGCAGAATGTGATCACAACCGGCGGGGTCACCCTGATCCGCGGCCGGCTCGACATCCTCGGCAACCGGCTCGCGCTCACCGAGGGCTCGGCCACGCTCCGCGGCAGCCTCGACCCGACGCTGAATTTGCGCGCCGAGACCACCGCCGCCGATACCGCGATCCAGATCGCCGTGGAAGGGCTCGCCTCGAACCCGACCGTGACCTTCAGCTCTTCGCCCGACCTGCCCGAGGACGAGATCCTTGCGCGCCTGGTCTTCGGCCGCGGTCTCGACCAGATCTCGGCCTTCCAGGCGGTGAAACTCGCCTCCGCCATCGCCACCCTGTCGGGCAAGGGCGGGGCGGGGACGATTTCCAAGCTGCGCGAGGGCTTCGGCCTCGACGATCTCGACGTCACCACCGGCGAAGACGGCGGGCTCGAGGTGAGCGCCGGGACCTATATCAGCGACAATGTCTATACCGACGTGACCGTGGGCGCGGACGGGCGGGCCGAGGTCAACCTCAACCTCACCCTCACGCCCAGCCTGACGGCGCGCGGCAGCGTCGGTTCGGACGGCAGCACCGGGATCGGGGTCTATTTCGAGAAAGACTATTGAGCGGGCGCTTGTGGCCGGGCGGGGCCAAGGCTTTTGTGAAAAGCCTTGAAAAGCGGTTTGAGAAACCGCTTTCCGCCCGGCCCATCCGCAGAGCATCGTCCGTGCGGGGACCTCGTTTGGCGGGGGCGGGACCGGCAATTTCTGCGGCTGCACACAATCGCCCCGGTTTCGTCTAGAAGAAACAGTTTTTTTCCGGTACCCGGCGGAGAACCCGGGGACCCAGACCATGACGCCCCCGGCGTTTGCACGTATCAAGGCCGCAACCGGCGCGATTGGCGCCTGGTGGGGTCCGCCGCGGAGGGATGCTATGAAGGTCGAACGCTTGGCGCTTGACGGGGTGGTGGTTGTGACACCGGCCCGCCACGGCGACGCGAGGGGGTATTTCTCCGAAACCTGGAACCAGAGGCGCCTGGCCGAGGCCGGGATCGACGCGAGTTTCGTCCAGGACAACGAAAGCCTGTCCGCCACCCCCGGCACCGTGCGCGGCCTGCATTACCAGGCGCCGCCCGCGGCCCAGGCCAAGCTCGTCCGGGTGATCGCCGGCGCGATCCGCGATGTCGTGGTCGATGTCCGCGCGGGCTCGCCCGGTTTCGGCCAATGGGTCGCGGTTGAGCTTTCCGCCGAGGCCGGCAACCAGCTCTTCGTGCCGCGCGGCTTCCTGCACGGTTTTGTCACCCTGACACCGGACGTGCTGGTGCAGTACAAGGTCGACAATTTCTACGACGCGAAGGCAGACGGCTCGGTCGCCTGGAACGACCCAGACCTCGGCATCGACTGGGGCATCGCCGCCGACGCCGCGGTGGTCTCGGCCAAGGACGCCGCCGCGCCCGCCTTCAAGGATTGGACCACGCCTTTTTCTTTTGAAACCCATTCGGAGACCGGCAAATGAAAATTCTCGTGACCGGCGGCGCCGGGTTCATCGGCTCCGCCGTCGTGCGCCAGGCCATTGCCCGGGGCGACGCGGTGGTGAACCTCGACGCGCTCACCTATGCGGGCAGCCTCACCAACGTCTCTTCCGTCGAGGGCAACAACAAATACGCTTTCGAACAGGTCGACCTGCGCGACCGCGCCGCGCTCGACCGGGTCTTTGCCGAGCACCGTCCCGACCGGGTGATGCATCTCGCCGCCGAAAGCCATGTCGACCGTTCGATCGACGG
>JAGRMP010000478.1 GCA_020441225.1 Maritimibacter sp.
GCACGCTGCGCGACCTCTCGGCCCATGTCCCCGACATTGCCGGCGAGGTGCTGACGGATCTTGGCCGCCTGGCAGCGATCGACCCGGCCAGCCTGCCGCCGGTCGAGGGGGCCCCGCGCCTCGGCGCCTGCGTCGGCGGTACCGGCAAATTCATGTGCATCGGGCTGAACTATGCCGACCACGCCGCCGAAAGCGGGATGGACGTGCCGCCCGAACCGATCCTGTTCATGAAGGCGACTTCGGCGATCTGCGGCCCGGGCGATCCGATCATCATCCCGCGCGGGTCGGAAAAAACCGACTGGGAGGCCGAGCTCGGCGTCGTGATCGGAAAGCCCGCGAAATACGTGGGCGAGGCCGAGGCGCTGTCGTATGTCGCGGGGTATTGCGTCTGCAACGACGTTTCGGAACGCGCGTTTCAGCTCGAGCGCCAGGGGCAATGGAGCAAGGGGAAGTCCTGCGACAACTTCGGGCCGATCGGGCCCTGGCTGGTCACGCCGGACGAGGTGGGCGATCCGCAGGACCTGGGGGTGTGGCTGCGTGTCAACGGCGAAAAGGTCCAGGACGGTTCGACCCGGACCATGATCTTCGGCGTCGCGCAGCTGATCAGCTACCTGTCGCAGTTCTTCACCCTCGCGCCCGGCGACATCATCTCGACCGGCACGCCGCCGGGTGTCGGTCTCGGCAGGACGCCGCCGCGCTATCTCAAGGCGGGCGATGTCGTCGAACTCGGCATCGAAGGTCTCGGGACGCAGAAACAGCTGTGTGTCGCCGACGGGTAGCCGGGCCGCCCGCGGTGGCGCGTGGGGACCGGTTCCCCGGGCGGGCCGCGAAAGGTTTCTTTCCGCGGGGAGGGAGAATGCAATGCTTTTGTGCCGTCGTGTTTGGGAGAGTGACCGGACCGATTGGGGATGCAGATTTGGAGACACCGCAATGAAGGTTCCCGTGCCCGTGATGCGGGCGAACGACATCGCGCCGCCGCCGGTGGCCCCGCACGTCCTGGCCGCCCGTTGCGGCCGCGTCGCCGATCTCTTCAACCCACGCCCGATCTGACAGGGAACCTGTGTCCATGACCGAAAAACCCGGTGCCTCCTTCCTCGAAAGCGTCGAAGCGCATTTCGACCAGGCGTTCGAACATCTCGACCTGCCACCCGGTCTTGCCCAGCGGATCAAGGCGACCAATTCGATCTACCGGGTGACCTTCGGGGTCCGGTTGCGCGGCGAGCTCATCAGTTTCACCGGCTGGCGGGCGGTGCATTCGGAGCATGTCGAACCGGTCAAGGGCGGGATCCGCTACGCCGCCGATGCCAACGGGGCCGAGGTCGAGGCGCTGGCAGCGCTGATGTCGCTCAAGAACGCGCTGTCGGGCGTGCCGTTCGGCGGCTCGAAGGGGGCGCTCTGCATCGATCCGCGCGCCTGGACGGAGGGCGAGATCGAGAAAATCACCCGCCGCTTCACCCAGGAGCTGGCCCGCCGGGGTCTTATCAGCCCGGGCCGCAACGTGCCGGCACCCGACATGGGCACCGGCGAGCGCGAGATGGCCTGGATGGCGGACGAATACCGCCGGATCTCGCCGCTCGAAACGCTGAACGCGGCCGCCTGCGTCACCGGCAAGCCGCTGTCGCGGGGCGGGATCGCCGGGCGCAGCGAGGCGACGGGCCGGGGCGTGGCCTATGTGCTCGCCGAACATCTTGAACGCGCCGGCCGCAAGGACGAGCTCGCGGGCGCGCGGGTGGTCATCCAGGGCTTCGGCAACGTCGG
>JAGRMP010000479.1:0-463 GCA_020441225.1 Maritimibacter sp.
ACGGGCAGCTCACCCGCGAAGAATTTGCCAACCACGACCAGATGCGCGACGCGATGTGGGACAGCCGCGACAGCGCCCGCGAAGAAGCCGGGATGGTGCCCGGCACAGGTTGGGGCATGCAGCAGGGCCAGGCTCCGCAGCAGGGCTACGGCCGGGGCTTCGGTCAAGGGTACGGTCAGGGGTACGGGCCGCAGCAGGGCTACGGCAACGGACGCGGCCAGGGCCGCGGCGGCATGGGCAACCAGCCCGGCTGGGGGCGCTGGGGCGGCCCGCAGATGGGGCAACCCATGGGGCAGCCGGGCTATGGCACCGGCATGATGCAACAAGGCGGGCCGGGCTGGGGTCCGCAGGCCATGGGCCCGGGCTACGGCTATGGGCCGCAAGGCATGGCGCCGCAAGGCATGGGCCGCGGCTGGGGCAATGCGCCCCAGGGCTATGGGCCGCAGGGTTTCGGGCCGCAGGG
>JAGRMP010000479.1:493-3989 GCA_020441225.1 Maritimibacter sp.
TGGCCCGCAGGGCATGGGTCAAGGCGGGGGTCAGGGCATGGGCCCGCAGGCCATGGGCAATCCCTGGGGCGCGGGCCCGCAGGCCGGCGGCGGCTTCGGCGGTGCGGCTGACGAGTTTGCCATGCTCGACGCCGATGGCGACGGCGTGGTCACCACCGAGGAATTCGTCGCCCCCGGCACGGACTGGCTCACCCGGTTCGACCGCAACGGCGACGGCACCGTGACAATCGACGATTTCGGGACCGGCCGCCGCTGATCCCGCGCCGGAAAACGGTCCGGGCGATGCGCCGGGACAACGCCAAGGCCCTGCCGATCCCCGGCGGGGCCTTTTCGGTTTCCATCCCGCCGGCGACATGCCACCCTTCCCGGACGTGCCCCTGTCCTGGCGCACGCAGCCCGACCGGCTGAGGAGAACGCGATGTCCCTGCCCCATTCCTGCACATTGGCCCGCGCTTTGGCCTGTTCCCTGGCCCTCGCGGTGGGCCTACCCGCCGCCCCCGGCCATGCCGAGAACATCTGGAGCCGGACCGAGGTCCCCGGCGGGATGGCCACCTATCCCACGCCCGAAGGCCTCGCGGTCCTCGAGGCCGCGATGGCGTCGGTGGCCCCGGCGGCGGCGGCCCCGCAGGTGCCGACGGGACCGGTCCCGGCAGATTATGCGGTGCTCGCGGCCGCCCCCGATTACAACAGCTGGCGCGGCGGCCCGGGCGCGGCCTGGGGGGCCCCTTCAGGCGGCGGTTTCCCGTTCCTGTGCGGCTCCTTCGGTTTCGGCGGCGGCAACCGCGGCGGTTTTTCCTTCGGGTTCTGACCCCCGGCCGCGATGCGGGAGCGGGCCCCCATGGACGACTGGAGCGATCTGTCCGCAGCCCTGGTGGCCGTGATCCGCGACGCCCTCCCCGAGGCCGACGAAACGGTGAAATGGAACGCGCCGAGTTTCGCCGTCGCCGGGCAACACCTGGTCACCCTGATGCGGCCCAAATCGGGCGGCGCGCGAGTGGTGCTGCACCGGGGTGCCGGGGCGGTCGACACCAGGACCGGCACGCGCCTCCTCGACAGCGCCGACAGGCGGCTCACCTGGGCCACCGACCAGCGCGCCCAGATCGGCTTTATGACCTGCGCCGAGATCGCGGCGAGCGCGGATTGGCTCGCCGGGGTCCTGCGCGACTGGGTCCGGGTGGCGCGCGATTGAACGCGCGGCCCGCGCGTGGCACAAGGCTCGGATGGACGATTTCCTCATCATCGGCGGCGGTATCGCCGGCACCAGCGCCGGCGCCCGGCTTGCCAAGCTCGGGCGGGTGACGCTCATCGAGGCCGAATCCGCGCTCGGCTATCATGCCTCGGGGCGCTCGGCGGCGCTCTACGAACCCAATTACGGCCTCGCCCCCACGGTGGCGCTGTCGCGCGCCTCGGCGGGCTATTTCGAGGCCTCGGACCTGCTCAGCCCGCGCGGGTTCATGTTCATCGCCGGTCCCGGCGAGGAAGCGCAATTCGCCCGCGACATCGCCACGATGGAGCTCGACGAGATCGGCCCGGACCAGGCCCGCAGCCTCGTCCCGGTGCTGGACCCCACCCGGATCGCCCGCGCCGCCTGGCACGAGACCGCCTGGGACATCGACACCGACCGGATGATCCAGGGCTTCGCGCGCGAGATCCGGGCGAACGGCCGGGTGGTGACCGGGGCGCAGGTGACCCGGGTCCGGCGCACCGACACCGGCTGGGAGGTCGAGGCGCGGGGCGAAACCCATGCCGCGCGCGTGCTGGTCGATGCCGCCGGGGCCTGGGCCGACGAGATCGCCCGGATGGCCGGGATCGCGCCGCTCGGGCTCACGCCGAAACGCCGCTCGATGGCCCGGGTCGCCGCGCCCGAGGGGCATGACCCGAGGTCCTGGCCGATGATCATCGGCGCGGGCGAAAGCTGGTACATGAAGCCCGACGCGGGCGCGCTCCTGATCTCGCCCGCCGACGCAACTCCGGTGGAGCCGCACGACGCCTGGGCCGAGGACATGACCCTCGCCGAGGGGATCGCCGGCTGGGAGGCTCATGTGACCACGCCGGTCACCCGGATGCTCGCGAACTGGGCCGGGCTCAGGACCTTTTCGCCCGACGGCAATCTCGCGATCGGCCCCGCGCCCGGCGACCCCCGCTTCCTGTGGTGCGCGGCGCAGGGCGGCTACGGCTTCCAGACCGCCCCCGCAGCCAGCCAGCTGCTCGCCGATCTCGCAGCCGGAACCGCCCCGGCGCTCGACCCCGCCACCGTCGCGGCGCTGAGCCCTGCGCGCTACGCCTGACAGCCCGCACCAATCCGCGCGCGGGCGAAGCCCGTGTCGCTCAAACGTCTTGCGCCGCAGGCGCGCCGCTGAAAAGCGCTACAGCTCCTCGACGCTCAGCACCCCGGGCAGCGATTTGAGCGTGCCCTTGATCTGCGGGTTGAGCGGGAACATGTCGCCGATGTCGACCTCGACCTCGCCCGGCAGCGTCGGGTCCATCAGGCAGAGCGAAACCGAGCCGGGCCGCGCGCCTCTCGCCTTCTGCGCCGCGTCCGCGAGCAGATGCGCGACCGTCGCGGCGGCCGCGGCTTCGGTGACGAAGACCTTGAGCGCCATGCCGCCCGCGTCCGCCACCACGGTATCGACCGGCGCGACCGAGCGGGCGAGCAGCTTGAGCTGTTCGGCCTCCATGTTGGCCTCGACCGTCACCACCACGTTGGCCCCGGTTTCGAGATGCTCGCGCGCCCCGTCGAGCACGTCGGAAAACAGCGTGACTTCGTAGAGCCCGGTCGGATCCGAGAGCCCGACGAAGGCGAAGCGGTTGCCGCGCGCCGATTTGCGCTCCTGGCGCGACGAGACCGTGCCCGCCATCTTGGCGATGAGCGGCGCGCGCTCGGCTTTTTTCATCACCTCTTCGAGGGTCAGCACCTGCTTGCGCTTCAGCGCGGGCAGGTAATCGTCGAGCGGGTGGCCCGAGAGGTAGAAGCCGACCGCCTTGTGCTCTTCGCCCAGCCGTTCCGACGGCAGCCAGTCGCCGATCGGGCTGAGCCGCGGCTCGGGCAGATCGTCGCCCGCCTCGCCGAACAGCGAGACCTGGGCCGAGCTGCGCTGGTCGTGGATCGCCGCCGAATAACCGACGAGGGCGTCGAGGCTGTCGAGCACCCGCGCCCGGTTGGGGTCGAGCACGTCGAAGGCGCCGGCGCGGGCGAGCATTTCGAGCGGCCGCTTGCCGACGCGCTTGAGGTCCGCCCGCCGGGCAAGGTCGAAAAGGGTGACGAAGGGCTTGTCCACCCCCTCGACCCGGCGCGCCTCGGTGATCAGTCGCATCGCCTCGAGCCCGACGTTCTTGAGCGCGCCGAGGGCATAGTGGATCTTGCCGTCCTTCACCGTGAAACTGGCCTCCGACCGGTTCACGCAGGGCGGCACGATCTCGATGTCCAGCCCGCGCCGGACCTCCTCGGCATAGACCCCGAGCTTGTCGGTGAGATGGATATCGCAGTTCATCACCC
>JAGRMP010000480.1:0-1504 GCA_020441225.1 Maritimibacter sp.
CGTGGCCGACATAGGCGTGGTAATAAGCGAGCTCTTTCGCCTGCGCGGCAATCGCCTCGGCGATCTCGGGCCGGCCGTAGCCGACATTGACGCAGTAGAGCCCGGCGAAACCGTCGAGCAGGCGCGTGCCGTCGCGGTCGGTGATATGGCTGCCCGAGCCGCCGGTGATGACCCGGTTGGGGGCCTCGCCGCGGGCGAAATTGGCGAGATGGGTCGAGGGATGGAAAAAGTTGTCCCGGTCCCAGGCGTCGAGTTGGTCGTTTCTCAGCATCTTCGGTCTCCCCGGCGGTCGCGCGCCGTGTGTTGCGGTGTCTGTACGGAGAGCCCCGGGATGCGCAGAGATCTGGCGCCAGAGGCTCCGGACGCCCTGGCAGCAGCGCGCTATGCCTTTATTGCGAGGGATGACACCGGAATAGCGGATTCCGGACGCAAGGGCCAGAGGGTCCGGCGCGGGTCGTGCCGAACGACAGGGCCAGGCGGGGGAAGGCGTTTGTGAAACGCCTTGCGAAGAGTTTTCAAAAAACTCTTCCACCGCAGGTCCCACGGGTCGGGTGCGGGGTCAGACCCGGATCACCGTCCCCACGCCGCCCAACACCATCGCCGCGTGGGTGGCGATAGCGGTGTCCTGCGCGCCGGTGCCGGTGAGGTCGCAGATCGTGACATCGCTCTCGGCGGCCCGTCCGGGGTGCGCGCCGGAGACGATGGCGCCCAGCTCCGGCGGCGTGACGCCCTGAAACAGCCCCGCGACGCGGGCGGCTTCCAGTTCTCCGCTGGTCTCGCACTGGCTCACGCGGTCGCAGACGTAGAGATCGGCGGCGGCGAGCGCGGCGGGGGCGATCTCGTTCTTGCCCGCCTGGTCGGCGCCCATCGCGGTGATGTGCAACCCCGGGTGCAGCCAATCCGCCTCGATCACCGGGGTGCGGGCCGGGGTGGTGGTCACGACCAGTTGCGCCGCGCGCATGAGCGTCTCGGCATCGGGCGCGACCTCGGCCGCGATCCCCAGCGCCTGGCCCAGATCGGCGGCACAGGCGGCGGCTTTCACCGGGTCGCGGCCATGGACCAGCACGCGGCCGAAGGGGCGCACGAGATGGGCCGCCCGCATCTGCAGCCGCGCCTGCACCCCGGTGCCGATCACGCCCGCTGTTTCCACGGTCGCGGGCGCGAGATGGCGCGCGGCGACGGCGCCCGCGGCGGCGGTGCGGATATCGGTGAGATAGCCGTTGTCGAGAAACACCGCCTCCACCAGGCCGGTCGCGGCCGAAAACAGGATCATCAGCCCGTTGAGGCTGGGAAGGCCCAGCGTCGGATTGTCGAAAAACCCGGGGCTCACCTTGATCGCGAAGCCGTCGAAGCCGGGGATCCAGGCGGTCTTGACGTCGACCTCGCCGTTCACCTGCGGCAGGTCCATCGACAGGATCGGCGGCATCACCACATCGCCTGCCGCCAGCGCGGCAAAGGCGCGTTCGATGACGTCGACGGCGGTCAGGTCGAGCCCCACCGCGCC
>JAGRMP010000480.1:1558-1915 GCA_020441225.1 Maritimibacter sp.
TGTCGCCCAACCGGATGTCGTCCCCTGCCATGAGCCGGTGAAAAAGGCCCATGTCGAGGTTGCGCCCGGTGAGGATGGTGGCGACCGGTCCCGCGGGCGGCGGCAGCTTGCCCGCGAGCACCGCCGCGATGCCGACGACCGAGGCGCCCTCGGCCACCAGCCGGTCTTCGTAGAACAGAACCTGCAGCGCGTCGCGGATCTCCTCTTCGGTCACCAGCACCGTGGCGTCGAGGTGGTCCCGGCAGAGCGCGAAGGAATGCCGGTTCTCGGCCCCGATTCCGCCGCCGAGGGAATCGGCAAGGCTCGGCACTTCCTCGACCGCGACCGGGTGACCGGCGGCAAGCGAGCGATGCATCG
>JAGRMP010000480.1:1960-5851 GCA_020441225.1 Maritimibacter sp.
TTTCGCCGCCAGGGCCACGCCGCCCGCCAGCCCGCCACCGGACAGGGGCACCAGCACCATGTCGAGATCGGGCCGCGCTTCGAGGAGTTCGAGCCCGATGGTGCCTTGGCCCGCGATCACGGCCGGGTCGTCGAAGGGCGAGATGTCGACAAGCCCCTCCTCGGCGACCAGCCGGTCGCTTTCCTCCTGCGCTGCGTCCTGGCTCTGCCCGCAGATCCGCACCTCGGCGCCGAGCGCGCGGATGCCCGCGACCTTGGCCTCGGGCACGAGCGACGACATGCAGACCACGGCGCGCAGGCCGCGCTCGGCGGCGGCATAGGCGACGCCGCGGCCGTGGTTGCCGGTGGAACAGCAGGTGACCCCCGGGGCGCCGTCGGGCAGGGACATCACCGCGTTGAGCGCGCCGCGCAGCTTGAACGCGCCGATCGGCTGCATCAGCTCCATCTTGTAGAGGAAATCCTGCCCGGTTCTTGCGGCCATGAAGGGCGAGGGGATGAACGGCGTGGCATCGGCGCGCCCCCGGATGCGGTCGCGGGCGCGGCGGATATCGTCGGGCGAGACACTCATGGCGCCAGTCTGGGGGAAAACGCCGGGGTTTGGAACCCGGGCCGGCGGCGAAGGGCCGTTCGCTACGGGCGCAGCACCAGTTCGATCCGCGCCTTGGCGCCGGGATCGGCCATCCGCGCGATCGGCACCCCGGTCGAGGCCGGACCGGGATTGCCGTAGTGCTTGTTGCGGATCACCATGTTGGCGTGCATCTCGTCGATGTCGTCGGTGCCGGAATAGAAGGCGGTCGCCTTGACCACGTTGTCGAAGGACATGCCCTTGTCTTCCAGCGAGATCCGCAGCCCCTCGACCACGACCCCCATCTGGTCGCCGAGCGAGACCTTCTGGCCGCCGAGATAGCGGCCGTCGAGCACCGCGATGTCGCCGGCATCGGCGAGGTGCAGCCGCACCTGCTCTTCGCGGCTTTCGGTGATGTCGACATTGCCCTCGCCGAAGGTGAGATAGAGGTTCACCTTGTCGAACAGGTTGTAGCACGGCATCAGCGCGCCGGCGAAAAAGCCGGGCAGGCGCGGGGCGATCTGGCCGGGCACGGCGCTGAGCGCAAATTCGGGCGCAATGCCCCAGCCCGACAGGAGCTGATGCGGCGACAGGGCATGCTTGGTGAGCAGCCCGCCGGTGGCCTGGCCGAGCGTATCGACCGGGGCGGTCAGGTTCATCAGGATGAGCCCGCTTTCGCGCTTGACCCGCGCATGGCCGCCGCCGGGCAGATCCTCTTCGATCACCGGCTCGGAGGGGGCGCAGAACAGATCGACCACGATCAGCGCGCCGCCGTAATGGAACCGCGGCACCGGCACGGTCTCGACCAGGGTGCCCTGCCCGAAGGCCGCGGTGAACATCTCGACGAGGCGGGCGACCGGGCCCGCGTCGTGGACCGCGAGGTAGAGCACCGCCCGGCTGACGTCGCAGGTGTCGAGCCCGCCCTCGCGAAGCAGCGCCTCGGCATAGGAGATGATGACCTTGGCCTGTTCGATCGGGTTCGCCGGGAAGCGCACGTCGCCGTCGGTGTCGAGCGGCAGGATGCCGGTGGACCAGGCGCGGTCGCCGTCGATCACCAGGCCGGAATAGGGCACCGGCATCCGGAGCTTCCACAGGGGCTCGAAGGGGATGAACTGGCGGGCCATGGTCTCTCCTGGTCTTTGCTTGCGAAATCTCTTCTTGCGAACGGGCCGGCGGGGGCAGGGCGGCCGGGTCCCGCGCCGGGGTCAGATGCCGCGGCACCCTCCGGGATCCGCGTGCGGGGAGGTGTGCCGGCCCTGCGGGCGAATGACACCGCTCCAGCCGCGAAGGCAAGCGTTAAAAGGAAGGAAAACCTGCAAGGTTGCATTTCCGTGAGCGCATGGCTCGCGGGCGGCGGGACGGCCATGAAACAAAAAACGGCGGCACCCAGGGAGGAGGAGAGGGTGCCGCCGACTTGGTCACGAACGCTTCAGGGAGGAGGAGAGAAGCGTCCGGTAAGGCGACCCGTTTGCCGTGCCAGGGAGGAGGAGAGGCCCGGCTTGGGTCTTGAACGCCCAGGGAGGAGGTAGGGCGCCCAATTCGAATTCTGTTTCTTTCCCGTCGGTTACTTGATCATCATCGCCGCTTCACGGGCGATGAACGGGATTTCGCTGGCGCCGATCCCGAGGTCGTCGAGTTCGCGCCGGGTGAGGCTGCGGAGTTCGGTGAGGGTCTGGTTGTAGACCCGGCGTTGCTCGCGAGCCGTGCGGAAGCCGGCCATGATGGCCTGCACGCGATCCGAGAAGTAGCCGGTGCGGCCGGTGCGGATGTCGGTAGCGTATGCCATGTCGATCTCTCTTTCTCATGTCGCCGGCGGATCCGGCGTCTTGCGGTTACTCTGTGCTGCCCTGTCGCGTGGTGCGGCGTGATCCCGCTGTGCTCCGTGGCGTTGAGGCTAAGATGGACCCGATGCTGCGATTGCACAATCGTCGGTTCGGCATTGCCGCCATGCGCTCGATGCATACGTAATGCTGACCTATTGCGGGTTCTGCCCGCAATCCGTGCATGGCTGGACAGATATTGCCGTTTTTGCATGCATTCTGCAGCGCGCCCCCTTGTGCCCGGAGCAAAAGGTGACAAATTGCCTAAGGATAACGAGAGGAGACTGCGGCATGGCCCCGACACGCGAAAAAATTCTGGAGATTCTAAAGGGAATCCCCTTGCCGGATGGCGGTGACCTCGTGTCGCGCGACCTGGTGCGCGGTCTGATGGTGCAGGCGAACGGGGCGGTGAGCTTCCTGATCGAGGCGCCGAGCCCCGAATTGGCGGGGCAGATGGAACCGCAGCGCGAACAGGCGCAGGCGGCGGTCGAGGGGCTGGAAGGGGTCACCAAGTGTACAGTCATTCTCACCGCGCATAACGCGATGCCCAGGAAAGAGCCGGCGCCGGCGCCCTCTGCCGGAAAGGGCGAGCCGCCGGCGCTCAAGATCGGCCAGCACCCGCAGCCGCAGGCGGGGCCGGAACGGATCCCCGGCGTCGCGCGGGTGGTCGCCATCGCGTCGGGCAAGGGCGGCGTGGGCAAGTCCACCGTCGCCTCCAACCTCGCCGTCGCGCTCGCCGCCCAGGGCCGCAAGGTCGGGCTGCTCGATGCCGACGTGCTGGGACCGAGCCAGCAGCTGATGATGGGGACCAAGGAAAAGCCCAAGTCCGACGACGGCAAGGTGATGGACCCGGTGGTGGCGCATGGGGTCAAGCTGGTGTCGATCGGGCTGTTCGTCGATCCCGACCAGGCGGTTGTCTGGCGCGGGCCCCTTATTACCGGCACGCTGCAGCAATTCCTCTTCTCGGTGAACTGGGGCGAGCTCGACGTGCTGCTGATCGACCTGCCGCCCGGCACCGGCGACGTGCAGATCACGCTTGCGCAGAAGGTGATGATGACCGGGGCGCTGGTGGTCTCGACGCCGCAGGACGTGGCGCTGATCGACGCGCACAAGGCGATCGACATGTTCCAGAAGGTGCGCATCCCGGTGCTCGGGCTGATCGAGAACATGGCGATGTATGTCTGCCCCAACTGCGGCCACGAGGATCATATCTTCGGCGAGGGCGGGGTGAAGGCGGAGGCCAAGCGCTCCAAGATCCCGTTCCTGGGAGAGATCCCGCTGGCGCGCGAGGTGCGCACCGCGGGCGACGAGGGCACGCCGATCGCGCTGCATGGCGGGGCGGTGGCCGAGGCCTACCATGGGCTGGCGAAAGAGCTGGTCGACGGCGGGATGGCCTGAGATAGCGCGCCGCGGGGCGACGGGCCGCGCTTGCGCCCCATCCGGTGCGCTGAGGTTTCGGCGGGGGAGCCGCGCTGGAGCGCGGCCGCCTGCGGCGGGCAGGCCGGGG
>JAGRMP010000481.1 GCA_020441225.1 Maritimibacter sp.
CCGCCGAGCCCGAACAGGAACCAGAAATTGGCGTGCCAGCCGAAGGCGGCGTCGAGAAACCCGCCGAGCGCCGGGGCCAGCATCGGGATCAGCGACATGCCCATTGTGACGTAGGCGATCATCGACGCGGCCTCGTCGCCCGGGACCATGTCGCGCACGACCGCGCGGCTCAGCACCATGCCCGCGGCGACCACCGATTGCACCATCCGGAAGACCAGGAACAGCTGCGCCGTCGGGGCGAATATGCAACCGAGTGTCGCGAGCAGGAAGATCGACAGGCTGGTCAGCAGCACGGGCCGCCGGCCGAACCGGTCCGACAGCGGGCCGATCACCAGTTGCAGCAGGGCATTGCCGGCCAGGAACAGCGCGACCGAAAGCTGCATGACCCGGTAGTTGACGCCGAAATATTCCGACATGCCGGGCAGCGACGGCAGGTGGATATTCATCGTCAGCGCCGACACCCCGGCGAGCGCGGTCAGGGTGAAGATATGCGGCGGCGAGCCGGAATCGAGGAATCGGGGACGGGACAAATCACTCATGCTTCCGGGTACGATGCCGGTGCCGTCATGTCGAGAAGGACGTCGCGCCGGGGCGGCGGCGCGACCCAGCGTCTAGCCGACGAAAAGGTCGTTTTCCAGCGCGCCGAGGGTGACCCCCGCGACGACCAGAATATCGCCGCCGCCGAGGTCGAACACGACATCGCCGTCGATTTCCGCGGCGACCGCGAGAATCCCGGACAGGCCGCCGTGGCCGATGAAGGCGATCGAGTCGGTGCCGGGTTCGAAGTCCCGGATCACATCCATGTCGGCCCCGTCGTGGAAGACGAAGACATCGGCCCCGCCATCGCCCTGGAGCGTATCGGACCCGATGCCGCCGATGAGCTTGTCGCGGCCCGGCCCACCCTTGAGCAGGTCGGCGTCGGAGCCGCCCTTGAGCTTGTCCCCGCCGCGGCCGCCGCTCAGCACGTCCGTACCGGACTTGCCCTTGATGAGGTCGCCGCCCGCGTTTCCGATCAACACGTTGTCGGCGCGGTTTCCGGTCAGCCAGTCGGCGCCCGCCCCGCCGACGGCGTTCTCGATCGTGACGCCGAAGGCGATGGCGACATCCTCGAAGCTGCCGAAGCTCGAGAAGGCGCCGTCGCGCAGATCGAGCCGCACGGCGCCGGTGCGCGCCGAGGCGTCGAACGTATCGGTGCCGCCGGTGTCCCAGATGGTGTCCGCGGTGTCGGTGCGCGGCCCGGTATAGGTGTTGTTGCCGGTGTTGTGCTCCGCTGCGCCCCAGATGTCCTGCAGCGCGAGGATGTCGTAGACCATCATCGCGTCGCTGTCGGTGCCGCTTTCGGGGTCGCTGGCGTAGGACATCACCGTGTAGTGGTTCGAATCATACGCCGGATCGAGCACGGTGCCTTCGAACGGATGTTCCAGCCCGAGCGCATGGCCGAGCTCGTGCAGGATCAGGTTGAATTCCCGGGTGAGATCGAGCGATTTGTCGTAGGTTGCGAAGCCGTCGTAGCTGAACACGGACCCGTCGCCATGGGTCCAGAGCTCGGCCCCGCCATAGCCCGCGATCCCGACCGGCTGGGTCACCAGGCCGAGGCTGAGATCGGCGTCCGTGCCGGTCTTTGCGACGACGAAATCGACATTGAGGAAGCTCTCGATATGGTCGAGCGCCGCGTGCACCGCGGCCCGCTCCTGCGTCGACCAGGTGCTCCAGCCGGTGCGGCCGGTGATGTCGTCCTCGGGCGTGCTGTCCTCGAACCTGTAGGTGATGGTGAAAGCCGGGTCGCCGCTGCCGTTGATCGCCTGGGCCGCGTGGAAGAAATCCATCTGCAGCGCCTGGATGATGTCACTTTCGCTCGGCATAGAGTTCTCCCCGGGCCCCCGACCGGCTATCTTGCATGGAGCGGGTGCGGAAATGGTGCGGAAGCGTGACGGTTTTGTGTCTGCGGCGACCTGACGCGGGGCCATAGCCGCGGTCGGGATATTTGCGATTTCGCAATTTGCACGTCGTGTAGAAAAAGAACTTTGCAAATACGCCCGAATCTTCTTTGGCCCGGGCCCGCGGACCGTTAGAAGATTCCGAGATCGCCCCGGGGGCTCGGGGCGGCCGCGACAGCAGTGCGGCGTCGGTGCAGGCGGCGGGGCGAGACCCGGACCTGCCGGAAACGTCGCCGGACATGCGCCGAACCGGAGGAGGACCGCCCGATGAAAGACATTCTGCAGGAGCTTGAAACCCGCCGCGAAGTGGCCCGGATGGGCGGCGGCGAACGCCGGATCGAGGCGCAGCACGGCAAGGGCAAGCTCACCGCGCGCGAACGCATCGAGATCCTGCTCGACGAGGGCAGCTTCGAAGAATTCGACATGTTCAAGGCGCACCGCTGCACCGATTTCGGCATGGCCGAACAGCAGATCCCGGGCGACGGCGTGGTGACCGGCTGGGGCACGATCAACGGCCGCCTGGTCTATGTCTTTTCCCAGGATTTCACCGTCTTCGGCGGGTCGCTCTCCGAGACCCACGCCGAGAAGATCGTCAAGATCATGGACATGGCGGTGCAGAACGGCGCGCCGGTGATCGGGCTCAACGATTCGGGCGGCGCGCGGATCCAGGAGGGCGTGGCCAGCCTCGCGGGCTATGCCGACGTGTTCCAGCGCAACATCATGGCCTCGGGCGTGGTGCCGCAGATCTCGGTCATCATGGGGCCCTGTGCGGGCGGTGCGGTCTACAGCCCCGCGATGACCGACTTCATCTTCATGGTCCGCGATTCGTCCTACATGTTCGTCACTGGACCGGATGTGGTGAAGACGGTGACCAACGAGGTGGTGACCGCCGAAGAGCTCGGCGGCGCCTCGACCCACACCAAGAAATCCTCGGTCGCCGACGGCGCCTTCGACAACGATGTCGAGGCGATGGACGAGATCCGGCGGCTGTTCGACTTCCTGCCGCTCAACAACCGCTCCGGCGTGCCGGTACGGCCCTTCTTCGACGCGCCCGACCGGATCGACGCGAGCCTCGACACGCTGATCCCGGACAACCCGAACCAGCCCTACGACATGAAGGAACTGATAGTAAAGATCGCGGACGAGGGAGACTTCTACGAGATCCAAAGGGACTATGCAGGCAATATCATCATCGGCTTCATCCGGATGGAGGGGCAGACAGT
>JAGRMP010000482.1:0-2215 GCA_020441225.1 Maritimibacter sp.
ACTTGCACACCTGCTCGCGCATCACCCCGGCGAACATATAGGTGAAACCGCCATAGAACAGGATCCAGAAGATCTCCCATGAACCGAAGGTCCAATGCACCGCCGAGTTCATCAGCTCGCTCATGGGGGTGAAGTAGGCAACAAAGGTGAAACCGGTCCAGATCGATACCGCCGCCCACGCCGCGTACTTGGCCGACTTGAGGCCGAACTTGCGAGCGCTCATCGGCGCCTTGTCGAACTTCATTCGCTTGTTGCGATCCCCCTCGATCTTCTGCTCGATCCACATGAAGATTTCGGTGTACACCGTTTGCGGGCACGCATAGCCACACCACAATCGGCCCGCAATCGCGGTAAAGAAGAACAGCGCATAGGCGGAGATGATGAGCAGGATGGCGAGAAAAAACACATCCTGCGGCCAGAACACCCAGCCAAAGATATAGAACTTGCGCTCCACCAAATGGAACAGCACCGCCTGGCGGCCATTCCAGCTCACCCACGGCAGTCCGTAGAACAGCAACTGGGTGACCCACACCAGAATCCATCGCCAGTTGGTGAACACACCTGAAATTGAACGGACGTACAGCTTGCGCCGAGCCTCGTAGAGTGAGTTTTCCGAAGCGGACGCGTTTGCGGATTGGGGAGCCGGTTGGGTCATAATCGTTTTATTAGTAGATACTGATATTCGAACTCGAAATATCCCCGGGGCAGGCCCGGGGATATCTTGTCAGACGTCCGTCAATCACTTGGCGGGTGCGTTGGACATCCCATACACGTAGGCGGCAAGCAGATGCACCTTGTCGTTACCGAGGAAGGCCTCGAATGCAGGCATCTTGTTGCTCCGACCACCATTGATCGTTTCCATGATGGTCGCCTTCGACGAACCGTACAACCATACCTTGTCGGTCAGATTCGGGGCACCGATCGCGGCCATACCTTTTGCATCGGCGCCATGGCATGCGACACAGTTCTGCTGGAACAGTTCCTGACCGCGTTGCGCACGCAGCGAATCGTGCGCCAGCCCGGACAGCGAACGCACATAGTTGGCCACGTCTTCAACGCCGTCACCGCCCAGCGCAGGCCCGAACGGCGGCATCACACCCTGACGCCCACCGAGAATGGTCGCCTTGATGGTTTCCGGCTCACCGCCGTACAGCCAGTCGTTGTCGGTCAGATTCGGGAAGCCCTTGGCGCCACGCGCGTCAGCGCCGTGACACTGTGCGCAGTAGGTCAGGAACAGGCGCTGCCCCATGGCCTTGCCTTCCGGATCTGCCGCCACAGCGTTCAACTCCATCGCTGCATATTTCTTGAAGATCGGCGAGTATTTCTCGTCGGCCTTGGCCATTTCACCTTGGTACTGCCCGGAGGAAGACCATCCGTACACACCCTGCACGTTCCCGAACCCGGGATACAGAGAGAGATAGACGACCGCGAAAATGACGGTGATCCAGAACAGATACATCCACCACTGAGGCAGCGGATTATTGTATTCCGCCAAGGTCTCGTCCCACACGTGACCGTGCAGCTCGGCCTTGCCCCCTTTTTCGGTGCCCTTGCCCATATTGGTCACCAGAATGAACACACAGAACGCCAGACTCAGGGCCACCAGGACCATGACGTAGCCGTTCCAGAAGCTGCTAACGAAGTCAGCCATTTTTTTATCCTTCCTTCGGTTGCCGGTCCGACACGTCGCGGGCCGGCATATCGTCATCGGTGAAGGGCAGCAACGCCGCTTCATCAAACCCGCGCTTGGCGGCACTGCTGTAAGCCCAGGCACAAATCCCCAGGAAACACAGCAGCCCCAGAAGCGTCAGGATCGAACGGATGTCATTGATATCCACAGCGTCACCTCACCCCGTCACTGCACGTTCTGAAGCGCGAGACCCAGACCCTGAAGGTATGCGATCACGGCATCCATTTCGGTCTTGCCCTCGAGGGCCGCCTTGGCGCCGGCAATCTCCTCGTCCGAATACTTGTGCAGACCCACCTTGTTCAGCGCCCGCATCTTGTCTTCGATGTCACTCGCGTCGGCGGGGCGATTCAACCACGGGAACGCCGGCATGTTGGACTCGGGCACCACGTCACGCGGGTTGTTCAGGTGAACCCGGTGCCATTCGTCGGAGTACCGACCGCCAACCCGATGCAGGTCCGGACCCGTGCGCTTTGAGCCCCACTGGAAGGGGTGGTCATACACGAACTCGCCGGCCACCGAGTAGTG
>JAGRMP010000482.1:2260-2889 GCA_020441225.1 Maritimibacter sp.
CCCTCGCGGATGTAGACGTCCCGACCGTACAGGCTGACCGGATCATAGGGTTTGACCACTTCGTTGAGCGGCGTCGTGGTCGACTTCTGGAAGAACAGCGGAACGATTTCCACCAACCCCCCGACGCTGATGGTCAGCACCGTGAGGATGATCATCCAGCCGACGTTGCGCTCGATAAATTCATGCTTCGATTGAGCCATTTTCGTCTCCTCGGATTAGGCGTGAGCCGCCTGCGGCGCAACAACCGGTGCGCTGTAGGCTGGTTGGCCGGCGATGGTTTTGATCATGTTGTAGAACATGAGCAGCATCCCACCGAGGAACAGTACGCCGCCGAGCAGACGGATCGACCAGAACGGATAGCTTGCCTTGACCGACTCGACGAAGGAATAGGTCAGCGTGCCATCCGGGTTGGTTGCACGCCACATCAGGCCTTGCATCACACCGGCAATCCACATCGAAGCGATGTACAGCACCACGCCGATGGTCGCGATCCAGAAGTGAGTCGTGATCAGCTTAGTCGAGTACATCTCGGTCTTGCCGTACATGCGCGGCAGCAGGTAGTACATGGCGCCGATAGACACCATGGCCACCCAGCCCAGCGCGCCGGAGTGCACGTGGCCGACGGTCCA
>JAGRMP010000483.1 GCA_020441225.1 Maritimibacter sp.
CATACGGCGGGTACGGCGGAGACGGATATGCCGCCTGAAACCCGCCGCGCAGGACCACCAGACCGGAGAAGAGAACCATGACGACAGTACGATTGCTCGACGATGCGGAGGCCTCGGCCGAAGCGCGCGCGGTGTTCGACGACATCCGCGCCACCCGGCAGACCGACTACGTGAACAATTTCTGGCGCGCCGCGGCCAACGATCCTGCGACCATGGCGGCCACCTGGGAGCGGTTGAAGCAGGTCATGGGCCCCGGCCATCTCGACCCGCTGGTCAAGGAAATGATCTACATCGCGGTCTCGGTCGCCAATGGCTGCGAATATTGCGTCCATTCCCACACGGCCTCGGCCAGGGCCAAGGGCCTGACCGCGGAGATGCATGCCGAACTGCTCGCGGTGATCGGAATGGCGGCGCAGACCAACGCGCTCGTCACTGCGATGCAGGTGCCTGTGGATGACAGGTTCAAGCTGTGAGCCTCGGCACCCTGCCGCGGGAGGGTGCCCAACCTCGCAGGTCCCGGGCGGTGGCCCTCAGGTGGGGAAGTGTTTGACGCGACGCCCCCGCGCCGTGCTACCCATAGGGCGGACGCAATTCGAACCGAGGCCGCTCATGACCCGACTTTTCAACGTCAGCCGCGTGGCCGGGTTGGCCGCGCTGACCGCCGGGCTGCCGGGAATGGCGTTGGCGCAATGTCCGACAGCCGACGACCTCGCGGGCGGTATCGCGTTCATCGGCGAGCACGGCGAGCGCGAGGTCTTCACCGATCTCGGCGACGGCATGGTCACCTCGTCCTACCGGACCCAGGACGGCTATTCGGCCGAGGCGCTCCTGGCTCACGGGGTCTTTCTCATCGAGCTTCTCGACCTGGTGGGAACCGAGGGGGAAACGCGCACGTCCTATGAGTTTCCAATGGATATCAATGATATATCAATTCCAATGGCGGGCGAAAGCTGGGACGTGACCGTTTCGGTAACGGATGGAGAGAACAACGTTTTCGAACGCCAGATCTATACCTACGGCGCGGTCGAGGAGCACCGCTACGGCCCCTGCGCCTATGACGTGATCCCGTTCAGGATCGAGTATTCCACGGCGCCGGACGTGGTTGAAACCTACCACTACCTGCCCGCTCTGGGGCTGTCCTATCTCTACGCCTATGTCGATCCGGTGAGCGACGCGACCTATCCGTATTCCGAGGTTCAGGCGCTCGACTGAGCCCCGCCGGCGGGGCGCGGCTCGCGATGGTGAAACGGCGCCCGGACCGTGCGGCCCGGACCGGTCGCGGCGGCCCCGGCGCTCCCGCCGCACGCATAGCGGGTTTGCAACGCAGGCCCTAGCGGTGCGGCATCCTGCCGCATAGCTTGGGGGCAAGGGAGGAAACACAGCATCAAAACTGAGGTTTCCAGATGACGACCACGACGACCACCGCCACTTTCGATGGCCCGCGACCTTCCCTCCTGTCGCGCATCGGCGCGTTCTTCGCCGATATCACCGAGGCCCACAGCCGCTCCGACCAGGTCATGAAACTGCAGGCGCTCTCGGACGACGAGCTCGCTGCCCGCGGTCTCACGCGCGACGAGATCGTGCGTCACGTTTTTGCCGACAAACTCTACCTCTGAGCGCTGCGGCCAATCCTGCGACGCTTTGACGAGGCCGGGTCCTGCGCCCGGCCTTTTCGCGCGCGCGTCGCCTGCGGAGAGCGCGTCAGCGGATGCGGGCCGGGTGATGCCGAGGGGAGGATACTGGAGCGGGCGGCGGGAATCGAACCCGCGTCATCAGCTTGGAAGGCTGAGGTCTTACCACTACACAACGCCCG
>JAGRMP010000484.1 GCA_020441225.1 Maritimibacter sp.
GCCTACGCCGAACGGCTGGAAAATCACCATCGCGCTGGAAGAGATGGGGCTTCCCTACAAGGTGCACTACGTCGATATCGGCAAGGGCGAGCAGTTCGACCCCGATTTCCTCAAGATCGCGCCCAACAACCGGATGCCGGCAATCGTCGATCCGGAGGGGCCGGACGGGGCGCCGATTTCGATCTTCGAATCGGGTGCGATCCTGCAGTATCTCGCGCGCAAGACCGGGCAGTTCTGCGGCGCGACCGAGCGCGACCGGATCGCCGTGGATCAATGGCTGATGTGGCAGATGGGCGGGCTCGGGCCGATGGCGGGCCAGGCGCATCATTTCCTCAAATACGCCCCGGCGATGGATCCGCCGCAGGACCTGCCCTATGCCAAGGACCGTTACCGCGCCGAGACCGCCCGGCTCTACGGCGTGATGGACCGGCGGCTGGCCGAGGCGCGCTATCTCGGGGGCGACGCCTATTCCATCGCCGACATGGCCTCATACGGCTGGGCCTCGCTGTGGGACGGTCAGCAACAGAGCCTCGACGACAAGCCGAACCTTGCCCGCTGGCTCGCCGAGATCGGCGACCGCCCGGCAGTGCAGCGCGGGATGGCGGTGGGGATCGAGAAACGCAAAGCCCGGTTCGACAAGGAAGCCCAGAAAAACCTGTTCAAGCGGTGATGTGGGCGCTGAGCCGTCTCGGCGGGGTCACACGCCCACATCCGGGCCGAGGCAGAACAAGGGCTTTTCCGCCTCGCCGGTCTCGTAGAGCACCTCGTCCGGGTCGCCGTCGAGCAGCGCGGTGAGCCCGTCGGGGCCTTCGAAGAAGGTCCAGCAGATCGGCGTCGGGTCGTCGTTGTAGACGAAGCAGATGTTGGGCGCGGCCGCGTACCAGCGCCCTTCGAGGCAACGCCCGTCGAGGAAGGACCAGCGCACCCGGTTGCCGGGCAGGTAATCCTCGCCGCCGTAGGGCTCGGCGCCGGTGCCGAACATCAACGTCTTGCCGGTGACATAGGCGCCGAATTCGGCCCCGGTGAGCGGGTCCCCATCGGGCTCCTGGGCCTGGGCGGCGGTGGCGGTGGCCGCCAGGGTCACCGCGGTTGCCAGGATCGCAAGCGCTCGGATCATGCTGCCACCTCCGCAATCTGCAATTCGGCCGGGTCGCCGCTCCCCTGCCCCGCAAGCGCCCGGTCCATCACCCGCCGCCAGCCGCGCGGATAGAGCGCCAGCACCGACATCACCGGCAGCGAGGCCGGCAGGCGCGGCGCATCTGCCGTCAGGGTGAGCTCAGGATAGGGCCTGGCCGGGTGCACATGGTGGTCGGAATGGCGCGGGCCGTTGAGCATGAGATGGGCCGTGAACCAGCCGGCCGCGTTCCAGCTATGGGCGCGGGCCACCGGTTCGGGCCTGCCGTCCGCGCCCACCGCCCGCGAAAGTCCGTAGTGCTGGACGTAGTCGGAGAGCAGCAGCTGGAGCTGGGCATAGGCGGCGAGCGCCACATAGGTCCCGAGCCCCGCCCACCCGAAGGTGAGCCAGCTGAGCGCGAGAAAGCCCAGGGCGCCAAGGACATAGCTCACATAAGGCGTCGCCCCGCCGGTACCGCGCCGCCGGACATCGGCCCGCTCCATCGCGTAGCCCTTGCGAAACCCGTCCCGCCAGGCGCGCGGCGCGAAGGCGTAGAAGCTTTCGCCCGGGCGCGCCGTGTTGGGGTCCTCGGCCGTGGCGGCGAAGCGGTGATGCACCTTCAGATGCGCCGATGTGTGATGGCCGTAGAGCAGGGAAATGTAGATCCATTTTCCGAGCCGGAACAGGCCCCGGTCGGTCCGGTGGATCAGCTCATGCGCGGCGGCGTTCGAGACCTGGCCGACATAGAGCCCCGCGCCGAGGAAGAGCCCGGTCCATGCCGCGACCCCGAGCCCGCCCGCCGCGAGCGCCCGGACGGTCAGCGCGAGGAGCGCGAAATGGACGACCCCGAGCGCCAGCGTGACCCGCTCGGCGGCGGCCTCGGACGCCTGGGAGGCGCCGCCCCGGGCCGGCACCAGCTTGTCGAACGCCCAGGCGATGACCGTCATGTACAGAAGCCCCGCCCACGCCCAGCTTCCGCCCAGCAGCGCGCCCAGCGCCACCAGGCCCGCGGGGATGAGGGCGACAATCGCGAAACTCAGACTATGGGGCATGGGCTGCCTTTCGGGTTATCCCCCCAATCTAATGCCGCAGCGGGCCCCGGCAAGGGTCCAGGGTCCAATCCGGCGGAGGCCTGCCGCGAAGGCACAATATCCGGCGGACGCATCGGCACGGGGTTGACCCGGACGCCGCCGCAGCGATGATCGCGCCCGTGTAAGGAGCCCCCCGATGCCCCCTGTTGCCGTTTTCTGGTTCGGAATAATCGCCGCCGTCGTCTACCTGCCGTTCAGCGAGAACCCGGCGCATTGGGGTCGGAGCCTCGCCAAGACCCTGCCGCTCGCCGCCTTCGCCGTCGCGGCCTGGGTCGCCGGGGGGCCGGTGTTGCTGGTGGTGGCGCTCGCGCTTTCGGCGCTCGGCGATTTCGCCCTGTCGCGCCCGGGGATGCGCGCCTTCATCGCCGGTCTCGTGGCCTTCGCCGCGGCGCATCTGTTCTACTTCATCCTGTTCACCGGGCTTTCCGGGCACGGGCCCTACATGGCCTTCGTCTACCAGCCGCTGCTGGCCCTGCTGCTGGCCTGGGTGGCGCTGTCGTCGGAAATCTGGCTCATCCCCCATACCGGGCCCACCCTGCGCTGGCCGGTCCGGGCCTATATCCTCACGATCTCGCTGATGGCCTTGGCCGCGCTCACCCTGCCGCTCGGCGCGGTGGCGATCGGCGCGGTCTATTTCGTCGCCTCGGACGTGATCCTCGCCTACCGCAACTTCCGCATGGAGCCTGACGACCCGCTGTCGGGTCGCGCGGGCTGGCTGCTCTGGGGGCTCTATATCGCAGGGCAGGCGCTGATCCTCGTCGGCGTGATCAACGGCGCGACCGGTTAGCCACCCTTCCCAATCCGCCGAAACGGCATTAGGTGAAGAGCAACCACACGGGAGGCTCGCATGTCGTTCTTTTCCAAACTCAAGGCCCGGCTGACACGCTCTTCTTCGAAGCTCGAGGAAGGGCTCGAGGCGATTGTCGAGGACGGCGGCGTGAGCGAGGAGGTCGACGCGGCGCCCGAGACCCCGGCGGAGCCCGAGCCGGAGCCCGCACCGGAACCGGCGCCGATCCCGGCCCCCACGCCGGTCCCCGCGCCCGAGCCGGAACCCACTCCGACGCCCGAACCCACCCCGGTGCCGCCGTCCACGCCCGAGGAAGAACCCGAGCCAGATCTGCCCCCCGAGCCGGACCGGCCGCCGGAACCGGATCTGCCGCCGGAAACCCCGCCGGAAACCCCGCCGGATGCGCCGTTGGAACTGCCGGCCGGAGCGCCCGACGAGATCGCACCGCCCGGCCCCGCGGGGCCAGACACCGCGCCCACCGAGATGCCGCAGCCCTTCGACCCGATGCCCGACGGCACGCCGCCGGAGCTGGACATCGGCCTCGATGCGAGCGTCGGCGTGCCGGAGGCCGAGTTTTCCCAGCGCCCCGGGTTCTTCGGGCGCATCCTGGGCCGCAAGGAGAAGAAGACCGTCGTCCGCCGGGTGCTGGACGACGACATGCTCGAAAGCCTCGAAGAGCTGATGATCGCCTCCGACATGGGGGTCGATACGGCGCTGCGGGTGACCGCGAACATCGCCGAGGGGCGGCTCGGCAAGCGGCTGTCGGTCGAGGAGATCAAGGACCTGCTCGCGCGCGAGATCGCCCGGATCATGGACCCGGTCGCCAAGCCCATGCCGCTCTATGCGAAGAAACCGCAGGTGGTGCTGGTGGTGGGCGTGAACGGCTCGGGCAAGACCACGACCATCGGCAAGCTCGCGAGCCAGTTCCGCGGCGCCGGCAAGAGCGTGATCATCGCTGCCGGCGACACCTTCCGCGCCGCCGCGGTCGAGCAGCTCCAGGTCTGGGGCGAGCGGGCGGGCGTGCCGGTGATGACCGCGCCCGAGGGCTCTGACCCGGCCTCGCTCGCCTTCGACGCGATGACCCGGGCCGAGGCGGAGGGCGCGGACCTTCTGATGATCGACACCGCCGGGCGGCTGCAGAACCGCGCCGATCTCATGGAAGAGCTCGCCAAGATCGTGCGGGTGATCCGCAAGAAGGACCCGGATGCGCCGCACAACACGCTGCTGGTGC
>JAGRMP010000485.1 GCA_020441225.1 Maritimibacter sp.
TCGACCATACACCTCGATGGCCACCTGGAATCACACCGTCGACGGCGCTGAAATTACACCACGTCCGCGGACACTAACAAGCCGGGGCCCTGGACGATGACGAGGCGGCGGCTGAACTGCTTGCCATTTACGAGGCCCGGATCGCTGCTCTTGAGCAGCTGGTCGGACGCCAGGCGCTCGAGATCGACTTTCTAAAGGGGGCCGCACGCTCGAGACCCTCGCAGAAAAACGTGATTACATCCGTGATCAGCGGCCCCGCGGTCTCTCGATCGGGCGGGGGTGCGAGTTGATGGGCATTGCACGATCCAGCTTCTATGCCGAGCCCGCGGCCGGGCCGAACGACGCGACGATCGTCGCGGAGATCCGGGCGATCACCGACGAGTTCGAAGCCTGTGGCTATCGCCGCGTCGACGCCGAGCTCCGCCACCGCGGATTCATCGTCAATTCCAAGAAGGTCCAGCGGCTGGTGAGGGAAAACGACCTGAATCCGCGGCGCCGATGGCGCTTCGTGCGAACCACCGACAGCGATCACGACTGGCCGATCGTTCCGTTCGTCGCCAGGAACTTCGAAATCCACGGCCCGGACCAGATGTGGGCGGCCGACCTGACCTATGTCACCATCGCCGGCGGCTTCGCCTATGTGGCACTGATCTTGGACGCCTGGTCAACGCGTGTTGTCGGCTACGCGATTGGCCGCCGGATCGACGCCCGGCTCGCTGTTCAAGCCCTGCGCGCCGCGATCGAGGTGCGCCGGCCTCTGCCCGGATGCGTGTTCCATACCGACCGCGGTGCGCAATACGCTTCGGAGATGCTCCGCACCCTTCTGGAGCAACACGGCTTCGTCGGCTCGATGAGCCGGCGCGGCAATCCCTACGACAACGCCAAAGCGGAGAGCTTCATGAAGACGCTCAAGGTGGAAGATGTCTACCTGATGGAATACGAGACGTTTGACGACGTCGCAGAGGGCCTGCCACGCTTCATCGACACCTATAACACCCGACGACTACATTCAGCCCTGGGGTATCTCAGCCCCGCAACGTTCGAGGACCACAACGCCCGCTGCCCTGTCAAAACAGCCGCGTGATCGTGTCCACCCCCAGGGGCGCACTCCACCACGGAGTCAAAATTGCACGCCTGTTCACAATCCGAGAGCCCTAAATCCCGGTCGAGCGCATCAGTCCGTTTCGTGGGGGTTGTACGAAAACAGGAACCCAGATCCGCGTTCTTGCCCGAAACGACGTTAGCGGGGACGCGACAACAACATGCCAGCGGGGTGCGGCCAAAGGATGACCTGGTGATCATCCGTTGCCCCGACACCAACATCTTGAGACGACAGAACTGGGCCGAGGGCGTTCGGTGGGTTGTTCCAGCCTGAGTACGGGCTCTGCAACCGTGATCTGGGAACTTGGCAAGGCTGACTTTGGTGAAAAAGTCTTCGTTCGTGGATCCATCGATAGGCGCGGCGACCCCGCCTGCGATCTGTGCAGCACCGAAGTTCTCGAGCGCAGTGTCGGCCCGATGTCGGCCCAAACATCCCACGTTTTCCCATGGAACGCCAGACACTTGCAAGACATCCGTCGGCGACGGCCTTGCTCGGTGTTTTCCACGATTTCCGTGATCTCGGAAACCAACCCATCTCCCCGGCGATCTCAAAGCCGAGGAGCATTTCATGGCACGCAAGACCCCCACCCTTAACGCCGCGGACCGCGCGGCTCTCGACGACATCCGCGTTTTTGACGGGAAACGGCGCAGGCCCCTGACCAAGTCCGAAACCGAAACCCTGCTACAGATCTACGCGATCAAGGGCGACTTCGACATCAGTGTTGATGACCTTGCGCCACCGGGAACGATCCTCGCCCGTGCGGTCCGTCACTTTGTGCCTACGGATATCTCGCTCATCATGCCGATCATGCAGGTCGTGATGCTCGCTGCGGCACATCTCACGCAGATCGGTGCTTATCTTGACGTGCCCGGCGTAGGGCGCATCCGACCGACACAGTGGAATGTCGTTCTCGCGAGTTCTGGGTCTTCGAAGACCCTCGCAAAAGATGAGATTTTTAGGTCATTCGCGAAGACCGAAGGTGTCCCGCCGGTGGCGATGATGCCGGCAGCGGGTTCGGATGCGCAGTGGATCGAAGGCATGCGCGAACACAACGGGACGTATTGGCTCCAAGACGAGGTCGGCAAGTACTTCAACAAAGTGCTGCGCGACGCTCTTTTTCGCCGGATGAAACCCTGGCTGCTCGACGCCTACTCGCATCAGCAAATCGACAACATCCTGAAGACCGCTGAGGACAAGACAGTGATTCCGGATCCGCATTTCGCCTTTTTAGGCTTGGGCGTCGCCGACACGTGGACAAATGAAATCGACGCCGCGAGCATGCTCGACGGCTACTGTCAGCGTTTCAATTACGTGCTTGCTGAGCCGCGCGTGGACACGGACGTATTCGATCATTTCTTGTATTTCCAAGGCCCGAAAGTCGAAGCCGACCGGGCCCGGCTGAGGAAAAACTGGGAGGCCCTGTGCGCGCAACCCGGAGCAGCGGGCCCGTATCGACTGAACGACGATGTCCTGCCGTTTCTCGCGGCATGGTGGCGCGGTCTCCGGGCCTCCTGGGGCAACACACCGGTGCCTGCGTCGTTCATACGCCGCATCGGTTTCTCGATCCTGCGATATCTACCTGTGTTGCATTTCCTGTTGGGGAAATCGCGCTGGGCAATCGACGTCGAAACCGCGGAGTTGGCAACGCGCTACGCTGAACTCCATTTCCAGTCGATCCTCAAGATCATGCAACAGTACGACCCGCGGACTGCGGGGAGCGTCGGACTGATCGTGGCGAAACGTCAGGATCTGTTGTCGAACGGCAAACCTGCTACAAAGCGCGAAATCATGCGAAAGCTCAGCAAGTCGCAACGTGAAGCGATGGATCGCGGAATGATCAACGCCGTGCTCGCCGTCCTTGAGAAGATCGAGGAGATGCCAGGACTTGTCGACGGCGCAGCGTCTCCCAAGGAGAAATCTGCCGCCATAGTCGGTCGGCGCGACGAAATCCTTGCGCGATCGAAACACAACCAAAGGAAGAGGAACGAGCGACGGACCCGGATCCTGGTGAATAAGCTGAACGTCTCCAGGCAACCGAACACGGACGATGACGCTGATCCGACTTCCGCCGCGGCGAGCTGTTCCCGGGGTGCCGTAGCCAATGGCGCCTACCCTCCCCATGACGCCGCGAACGATGACTCGTCGATCATCGATGACCTGTTCGATTTCACAGGATCGGTGGTCGATCGGTCTCCGTCAGGACAGCGAGGGGACACGCAAGTGGTCCGATTTCCCTGGTCCGGAAAGGCCGATCCTCGGTGAGCCCGCGCCTTCCAAAGAAATTTTCGCGGAAATTTTGGAAGGCCCCGGATCCTACCTACGTGCCGAGTATGGCCCGGAAACATGAGGAAATCGAGATGACCAAACCAACCTACTATTCGGTCAAAGAGGTTGCAGAGATCTTTTCTCGTGACCCCCACACGATCCGGGACTGGATCCGTTTCGGCTGCCCTACGCCGGCCGGACGGATCCGGCTCGAAGCCGCGAAGCTGGGAAAAAGTTGGACTGTGCGTGACGAGTGGCTCGCGGTCTTCGAGCTGCGAGTCCGGCCTCAGGATGGAAGGCCGGATCTCGCGCCCGAATGACCGGTCTCCTCACAAACAGGAGATGCAGATGACCCTCGCTGAAGAACTCAAGACCTACCTCGACAAGTCCGGCGAAAGCATGCGGTCGCTCTCGCTGCGGGCGGGGCTGTATGAAAAGGCGGTGTCGAATATTTTGCGCACGCCGGGTTGCCGGCCGAGCCATGCGAGCCTGGTGGCGCTTTCTGCGGCGACGAACCTGGACCTGACCAGCCACCTCGCTGAACGCCCGATCACCTATTCGGATCTCGTGCAGCGCCTCAAGAACGCTGGCGACAGGCGTCTCGCGAAACGCGTCGAATGGCTGTGCGAGAAGGCCGGATGGTGCCCGGAAATCGAGTTTGTCGATGCTGACCGGGCTCGCAGCTTCCTGGATTCCAATACGAACGCTCGGCACGGTCTCACGGCCGGCAGCTATTCGACCTACAAGAGCGAAGCACTGAAAGCGATCGACGCTCACAGACCACGACGGCGCGCCCGGGGCGTCAGCGATATCAGCGGGATTCATCGGGCAATCTACGACACCGCGAAGGACGCGGAACTCCCGCAGTGGGTCCTGGGGCTTCTGGCCCCGTTTCTCGTGTATCTTCACGACCAGGACTTGGCGCCGTGTGACGCGAGCCAAGAGGTGTTGATTGCGTATTTCCAGCATCGCGTCGCGACCACCGGCAAAGCTGAAAAACAGTGCCGAGAGCACACGAAGGAAGTCGCGTCACAGCTTCGCAAGCTGGCGGCGGACGAGCGTTTCACGAGCTTCCGTATCGCTGCGCCCGAACACCCATTCGAGAATGCCAAGGACAAATTCGGCGTCGATGACACCCTGCTCGCCCCGCTCCTCGATGAGTTCGACAATCAGATAGCGCCCTGGTCTCGCGGAGATACCTCTCGCGACGGGATGTCCTACGACGAGTTCGTCGCGCTCCTCGACCGGGAAGACGCCGAGACCGAGGAAGCAGACGGCGATATCGCCTTCCTGGATAAGAAAGCGCGTTTTCGGGCCCAGAAGGCGAAACGGCATGCGGGTCGGACCCGGAAGAAGAAGGAACATTCGGAAGCGGCAAAGCAGCGCATGGCCCAAATGGGTTTCCTCGTCGGCGATGCCCGCTGGAACGACAACACGCTGGCCAATCGCAGGGGCATGGTAGTCTCGGTCGCGAAGGCGCTTCATGTATCCTACGGCGTCGTGCCGGAGACCATGGTTGAGCTGACGGACCCCGAGTTCCTCGAGGAAGCGCTCGATTTCCTTCACGAAATCAACAAAGGCGAGGAGACGAGCAGATACCTGGAAACGGTGGCGAAAAGCATGCGCAAGATTGCGCGCGACTTCGTTGTGCGCTCCGCCGCGGATCTCGACAAAATCGATGCATTGGTGGCGACATACCAGACCAACCACAAAGGCATCGCCCCTCGAAACAAGCGCAAGCTCCGGCAATTCGATGATGTGCGCATCCAGCAATTCATCGACATGGCCGACAAGCTCGTCGCTGACATCAATGGCAGGCTGAATGGGCGGAAGACCCCGCGAAAGGTGTCGCAGGAGCAGGCGCAATTGCCCATCGAGGTCGGCCGCGACATCATGGCAGCACTCGCGCACGCGATCCTGCTGGACCGGGCACCGCGGAGCGCGAACGTCGTCGGAGCCCGGCTCGACTGGGTCACATTCCTGAACGGCAAGGCGCGGATCACCGTCCCCGCGGTCGAGGTCAAAATGCGCGGAGATGGCGACGATGACCTCGTCATCCCGCTCAGCGCGCACACCAGCGCTCTGCTCCGGAAGTATCTGGATAAGGTCCGCCCCGCCTGTCTTGCGCCCGGGGACGAACTCAACCCCTACCTGTTCCCGACCCAGGATCACTCGGGGGCGTCGAATGGCCGGCCGTACTCCAGCATCCTGTCGAGGGTGGTCCGTCTCGTAGCGCGCTACGTCGGCGTGACCGTCAACCCCCATCTCTACAGGCACCTGATCGGTTGGATCTGGCTCAAGGAGGACATCGACAACCTGCCGAAGGTCCAGAAGCTGCTCGGTCACAAGAGCATCCAGACCACCATCGACTACTATGCGGAAATCGACGAGAGCCTCGCCATCGAAAGCTGGCAGGGTCACATCGAGTCCAAACGCACAGCTGGCAAACCCAAACCGAACAGGAAGGCGGCATGACGGAGATAGTCTTTCCATTGCTCGAGCGGATCAAGGCCTCCGGCCCGGCGGACCCGATTCCGACGACCGAGGAATTGCGGCGTTCGCTGACCGATCTTCAATCTGACGTTGGCGCACGTGCCTTCAACAGTTTCGACTATGCGAAACAACTCGCCGCATCCGTCTGGGGGGCCGAGAAGACGTCGCATTTCTCGATGGTGTCCCGCGAGTTGCGGGTGACCGACAAGCGAACGAAGGCGGATCGATGGCAGCGTGCGCGCCGCGCAGCCTCGGGGCTGCGTTCTCCCTGGGACACCATCTTTCTCGAGCGCATCGCGGTGTCGCAGCGTGCGGAGCGTCGCGACCACGGTGTTGTTCTGAGTGCGGCCTATCTCGAGGCCACGGCATTGGCGTGGTCCCGTTGGGTGCGCCACTGTGAAATGGAACAGGTCTCCGAGACCCCCACGGGAACAACCCTGGAGGCCTATGCCCGAAGCCTCATGCACGGCCAGGAGGACGCAGAAATCATGCGCAATCGCGACGATGGAGAAAGCACACAAGACCGCAAAGAACCGGTCTCGATGCGCAGTTGTTCCTCCTACCTCGAACGGATTGTGGCGGCGTACCGCCTGAGGTACCCGGGGTTTTCATCGGCTGCCTGTGAATTCGTACTCACCAGGTATCGTGAAGAGGCAAAGCAAGCCGGTTCTCCGACGAAGACCGGCAACCAGATCGTCGGCGCATCTGCGATCTATGACCTCGGGTTCGAGCAAATGGACAACGCGCGCAATCGGCGCGTACGCGGTGTTCATGCTGCCCGCGACTTTCGCAACGGGCTTCTTCTCGCTCTCGGTATAGCGCTGCCACAGCGGGCCCGGGCCCTCTCGGTGCTCGAGTTCGAGCGCACTCTTTTCCTGCCGGAACCGGATGTGATCCTGATCCGTATCCCGGGCTCGGCTCTCAAACTGCCGGAAGCGCAGAAGCAAGACGAAACCTTCGAGCGGACGTTCCGCAACCCCGGGCTCTACGCTGCTCTCGCAGAATACCGCCGCGACTACCGACCGTTGTTCGACACCGGATCATGGCTGTTCCCCTCGATGCTCGATCGGACCGCTCCGATCTCCGAGGAACAGATTGGCAAGCTCTCAGGCGACATGACCCAGCGTGTCTTCGGCGTGCGTGTCACAATTCACCGCTGGCGCGACAATGTCGCGACCGAGGCGAGCGAAGAGCTGCCAATCGGTCCCCGTGCCGTGCCTTCACTCCTCGGCCATCGCGAAACCACCACCGGCCAGCGGCATTACGATCACTCGCAGGGGATCAAAGCATCGCTGGAACACGAGGATTTTCTCGATCATCGGCGGTCCGATCCGTGCGAATTGCTGATCTGATCCGGAGGGCGAGGCGCACTGCGCCCTTCGCCGCAAGCCACTGTAATTTCCGCATTTTCCTCAAGCTGTTGAGAATGGGGCAAGTCCATCCGCATGGGATGGACCCAGCCCGTTTTCAACCATTTCCGCGCACCGTCGAAACCTCCTTTAACTGCCGTGCTTTCGGGCTCTCATCTTTAACTAAGGGGCCCAGGACCGGCAAACTTCGGGACGGGTTGAGCTGGCCGTGCCGGCAGAACGCCGGATCAAGGTCCGACGATCACGTAAGGTGAAGCAAGACTGACGCCCAGTATCCGCCGTCACGGGTGACCCGAAATGCCGTTTTCGGGATTGTTTGGCGAAACGCCGGAGCGACAGCGCGGAGCGAAATCTCACGGAAAGCAGCACCGTCACCCGGTCGCGCGCTCTTCAGGTTGAGAGCGCACGGCCGGGCGACGAGTGCAAGGCCAAATGGGCGATGCAGCCGCCCATCACGCAGGAGCGAAAGGAGCCGATCTTGACGCAGCCCATGGTGCGCTGCGCTGCAAGGAGAACGATCATGTTCGACATGACAAAAACCGGCGGCGATGCCGCCATTATCCATTTCCTGCTCGAGAACGCTGATGCACTTGCGAACGCAGCCGAGTTGCTCGGCGGCCGGGCGGCCTGTTCGCGTACGTACCGCCTGCTCGACGACCTGCGCGACACCACCGGCCTCACCCGACGCCTCCATCGCGAAATCGCGGCGCTGCATCGACTGCTGACCCTCGAGAACGTCGCGGACCCGGATCGGATCGAATGCGGATACTTTGCGGCCATCGACCCCATGGATCCCGCCGTCGAAGACATCTGCCTCCTCACCACTCAATTCGAGAACGTGGTGAACCGGGTTGGCACGGTCCCGATGCCATTCGCGGCGGGGTTTTCCACCGCCGCGTAGCGATGCCTGAGAGATGCGCGACGATTGCCAGGCCCCGGACGTTGCGTCAGCGGTTTCGACCACGGCAGCATGGGGCACAGATCCAACCTGTGCCCCACCCCGTTCCAATGCCGCTTCTGTATCCGCGGGCGCCATGGGCAGGCGGTATCATCCACAGATATCGCGGCGAGCCACATCGAACTGCGGAAGGACGGTAGGGCGCGGGCCGGCCGTTGCCTGGTCTACATGAAAGCCCCCTACAGCCCGGCGAAGACGAACGTCGCCGGCTCTTGACGGCGCAGGATGTCCCCGCGCCAAACAAGGGAGACACTCATGTGTGTTCACTATCACCCAATGGCCCCCGCCGAGTTCGCGCGCGAAATCCGGGGCCTGTGCGCTCGCTCCCGCGGCCCGGCCGAGATCAAGTCCAAGCTCCGCGAGTGGGCCGCCGCCTGGGAAGCTGGAGACCCGACGAGCTTCACCACCCCGCGCATCGAGGACGCGCTGTCTGCGCTCATAATCATTTCGCTTGCGAACACCGCGTTTCAGATCGGGCCATTCGCGCGAACGTACCCCCCGCGACGAGACGTGGAGTTGATCGATCTCGGGGGGGCGTTCCCGGCCCTGTTCCTCGTGTCCGCGATTGTGACGTCGGTCGAAGATGCGAACCGAAGGTCCGTTCTCGATGCGTACGCCCGGGCGGAAATCGTTCGACATGTGACAAGTATCCGTGAACTTACGGGCTGGTAGCCCCGTTCTCTGCCTGGAGCGCCCCACGGTGTTCCGGGCACGACGCCGACGCCTCTGGTCGCAAGATCTTGGCCACGTCCTGACCGGGAGGATCCATCCGCCCCTCCCATCAGGTATTCAATCTCGGACTGCCCCCGATCCCAACGCTGAATGCGCACGCCCGATCGGCGATCCCCCTCCCAGATTTGAAACACACTGTTGCAAAGAAAGCTCAACTTTCTGATCGGATTCATTTCCGAGCACGAAAACACGGACCGATCTCCCCCGCGAAAACAGCAAGTGGAGACCTCAATGCAACCCGACAACGACCCGTTTTTTACCAACCCTGCTCGCGCCAAGATGCTTGCCGCGCGAGTGCTTGAATTTGCACCACACACGGATCTTTTCCTCGAACCCGCCGCCGGAGATGGAGCTTTCCTGCAATATCTGCCGACCCCCGCAATCGGTATCGACATCGACCCTCGGGCCGAAGGTATTCTCAAGGCGGACTTCTTCGAGTGGCGAGCGCCTTCTTGGGCGAAGTCGATCGCAGTGATCACGAACCCTCCCTTCGGGCACGCCGGAAACCGGGCAGTAGAATACTACAATCACGCCGCGACTATGGCCGAGACCATTGCGATGATATTGCCGGCGTCGTTCCGAAAGGCTTCGATGCTGTCGCGGCTTGATCCGAGATTCGAACTCGTCGAAGAGCTGGATCTGCCGGATGAGCCGTTTCGTCGCGACGGAGAAATCCATCGCGTCAACGTGGTCTTCCAGATCTGGCGCCGCACCGGGATCGAGCGTCCGGCCCCGCTGAAGCCCACAACGCACCGAGATTTCGAGTTCGTCCGCAGTATCGACGAAGCGGATTTCGCGGTGCGTCGTGTCGGCGCCCGAGCAGGCGCAATTCTTGACATCCCGCCCACCTGCAATGGGCGGAAGGGCCTTGCGCGCTCGTCGAACTACTTCGTCCGTGCGGCCGGAGTGTCCGCCGACGCAGTGCGAGCAACCATGGCGGCGATCGATTTCTCCGATGCACGTGCGAGCAACGTGAAAGTCCCGTCGATCGCGAAGACGGAAATCGTCACGCTCTACGACGCCATGAAATGGCTCCGTGGCCAGACGTCGGTCGCAGACCGCTCTGCCCGGCCGTCCTTCGAGCACTCGTAGGACCAACTCACTCTTGCCAGAACAAAGGAGATTTCCATGGCAAATGACTGCGAAAACCGCATCCGGGTGTTCGGCGAACCCGAGGATGTCGAGGCCCTGGCTGACTTCGTCAAAAGCGACGACCACCCGTTCGACCTCGACGCCGTCGTCCCGATCTCGACCTGGCCACACGCCAGGAACGGCCTCCCTATCGAAGATATCGTTGCGGCGTGGGGCACAACGCGCAACGTCTACTGCGTTGACCACTCCGTTGACGCGGACCAGGCCTTCTACTCGTTCTACACCGCCTGGCAACCGCCTGTGCCCATCGTTGAGGCCCTTCGGAAACGCTTCCCCAACGTGCTGATCCAGGCGTTCTTCGATATCCCGGAGAGCGAAGAAGCCGGTTACTACTGAAACCGGTGCGGTGCCGACCGTCCCCGTTTTGAATAACGTCAACCACCCCCCGGGCTACTTGGACGCCTCCGGCACTCCCAGAGGACACTTAGTTCAGATCAGGTCGCCGAAGGTCCCGATCTTCAGCCTGAACCGGTGGTTGGCGGCCCAGTCTTCCTTGATTGCATCCGCCTCGGCCACGCTCAGCAAGTCCTCACGGATCATCTGCACCGTCAGGTCAGCGGTTCCCACGATGACAAGCTGGTCGCTCATGCGCCGAGCCTCGTTTATTGCCCGGCGATCGTCGATTGCGAGCCCCGCGCCGATCGACAGTGCATGAGCGATGGTGGCACTTTCGCCAATCCCGAGACGTGATGTCCCCGTCAATTGCCCGAACAGCTCGAGTGCGGCTTCGTCTTCGACGCGGCAAATGTCGCAGCATCCGTTCACCAGCGCGGCTTCGAAACGCGCCAGCTGTTCCGCATAGACCTCGCTGATCTCTTTGGCGGCATGGTCGGTAACGATGAATCGGGGAGAGACGTCCCGGATCAGGTCCATCCGATCGATCCGGAGGAAATTCACCAGAATGGAAGTATCGGTCACGAGCAGAACGGGTGGAGGCACAGGCATTTTCGACGTCACTCGGCTCGCGTGGCCTCCGCGAGGTCGAGGAGTTTACGTCCGTCAACCCCGATGGTCCTGCCAACGTCGAGCAGGCGACCGCGGGAGATCTCTCCGAGCCGGTAGGCCTCAAGCCCCAAGTGCGCGACGCGACTGCGAAGCTCGCGGGTTCCCCTCTCTGACTTGACCGGTTCCTCGAGATCCTCGAACAGGTGCAGGGCCCTGAGGTAGTCTTTCCCGGCGGCCTCCTGCTCCGGAGACAGCAACTGGGCGCTCTCCGGCTGATTGATGTAACGGAGGCTCTTCATCCGGTAGACCGCCGCCTGATAGCTCACCCCAAAACGGTGCGCGACGAAGGCCACATCCTGGAATCCGATGGTCTGAGAGCGCGGCGCCGGGCGAAGCTGGCCCTGGATGCTGCCACCCGTCGCCACGTCGAACACGATCTGGTCGGTTCGCGCAGGCTGGCCCTTCCCGAGCTGGCGCAGCTCTTCCTCGAGACCCGCTTCCGGCAGCAGGAAAGCGGCTGCGAACGCATTCGCGCGCTGCTCGATCCGTTCGCTGCTGTTGTCGGCGCTGCTGACACCGACGACCCGATCCCGGTCCAGAAGCGCATGTGCATACTCGTGCGCCAGCGAGAACCGCTGCCGCGCGCGAACGTGGCCGGCATTGATCAGAACCGCCATCCCGATGCTCGGGTGATGCAGGAACAGGCCGGACATCGTGTTGGGAAGGTCGACAGTGGACGCCCAGATCCCCTGATCGCCGAGGAGTTCGGTCATGTCGGCAACCGGAGCGCTGCCCAGTTCCAGACGCTTGCGCTCCTGTTCGGCAACCCGCTCACCCTGCATGACCGCCTCGCCGGTCGACCTTGGCACGGACTCGCGATAGGCCGGCGGGCCGTCCCGTTCTTCCCGACCCAGCAGCCCTTCGAGGCTGATGCCCTCGCGGCAGATCTGGACACAGCGATCCACCTCGCGCCGGATGTCAGGTTCTGCGTCGAGGCCGGGGGCGATACGGTGCAGAGCGACGACCACGTCTTCTTCGACGTCGGGCGCTTCCGCAAGAAACCACCGCACAGGGCGACGATAGAGTTCCGCCAGGCTCGAGAGCTCGAGCGTGGACACGGCTCGATTGCCGCCCTCCATCTGGGTCACGGCGGTCCGGGGCAGACCAAGAGCGTCGGCCGCTTCGTTCTGGCTGATCGATGCAAGTTCACGGGCCTCCCTCAGGCGCCGCGCGATTTCGAGACGGTTCATGTCGCTTCCCTGGGGTTCGTGCGGTGGGCTCCTCCTGCCACCGCCTTGCTCTCAAGATAGTCTTTCCGAACTATAACGTCAAATTCTTACTTGAAGGTTCGCATCGCGATCACCAGATGATGATCGTGCCTATGAAAGGAGGTGATGTTCATGGCAGGCAAGAACCAGCATGTGGTCAAGCGCGAAGACGGTTGGGCCGTCCGCGGCGCGGGCAACGGCAAGGACACTGCGCACCTTGCGACCCAGAAGCAGGCAATCGAGCGGGCTACCGAGATTGCGCGCAACCAGCACAGCGAAGTTCTGATCCACGGAGAGAACGGACGCATCCGCGAGCGCAACAGCTACGGCAATGACCCGTTCCCGCCCCGCGGGTGAACAAAGCGCGGAGGACCGACTTGGTCCTCCGCGTCAGCAATTGTCCGCGTTGCACTTTCTCGATACCTCGGCGAGATCTGAGACCGACGACCGATCGCACCCATACGAACATCACCGTCGCCGCATCCAACCGACAGACCAAGTGAACCTCGATCCCGATCGTCAAGTTTGGATCCCACCCAAGTTCCCCCTATTTGCAGTTCCGAAGATGACCCAAGAGGCAGATCGAAGAAGCGATATCAGGCAGTACTCGGCACGACGCAAACATTCCCAATGATGGCTGCATTCTCGCCTGCATTCTGGATATTCAGTTTGCATGGGAAGGACCGCATCAGTTGTGGGACGACCCAGCCAAACGCGGAATGCGTGAGCGACCCGGCCGTCCGCGATGTCAGATGCCAGCTCTGGAATGCGCTCGACGCGGACGCTTGAGTTGCAGGAAGGACAATCGTCCCTGCTTCATCTGTGCCGTTTTCCGACCGCACAATTGGTTGGGTCGAGAGTTTTGTTGGGCGAGATAGTAGCCCGTTAAGTCGCGAGGAAGAAATGGCAACTGAAAAAGCGTCGAAAAAACATGTTTCGGATCCTTGGATTGTTTCAAAACACTCTACTCGCGAGGGAAGTGAGTATCATTTGGCATTTCAAAGAGCATTGCAGAATGGCAATATTCTACCAGATGACCCGCGCGTTCAACTCGACGTCGTGACTGCGGGTTTCGGGTTTGCCGGCGACGATACCAATTTCCTTGGCTTGGCAACACGGGCCGTAGAGAAACTGTCCAGCTGGAGTTCGCAGTATGGGCAAGAGCGCTCGTATGACTCCACGATTGCTGCGCAGCGCAAACTGATTCATCAGGTTGCCGCATCTCGCGGAGAGATCAGGACGAAATCCATCGGCGACTACGCAGCTTGCGTGGAATTGGCGGCGCTGAGGCTGTCAAATGACACTGGGCCACGCAGCCTTGTCCGACGCATGCTCGGGCTGGCGATCGAAGGCGCTGATAGGGCCGTTTTTAGGGAACGACACAAAAATTGGACCGGTGTCGTCGCGTCTGTGGCGATCGAAAACACGTTAACTACACGTGTCGCCGGGTTCGGCCTCTTACGAGCCGGCCTTCTGGAAAGCGATGATATTCGCTTGACCGCCTCTGCACGCTCAATTTCTGAGGCTAACTCAATGCGCACCTCAGACTTCCTTCAGCGAGTCAATGAGGTCTATTGGGGAAACCTCGGAAAACTTCACAGCGGGAACGATGAAACATACTCGCGCGAGGCGATCCTTCGAGACATAGGTAACTTGCGCAGGCGGGCGAATGGGCATGATGACGAGGTAGAGAAACAACGCGGACAGGCCTGGTTCATGTCCGTGATGGGGTGCGTTGGTGAGCGCATGGCACTCAACATCGCATCACAGTCCTTGGCCACTTCGCCAACGCCTTTGGTTTCAACCCTACTCGCCACGAGCGCATCAAGCGTCGACCGTGCAAATACCTACGAATCCAGGGCAAAAAAGCTCGAACAGGAACGGGCGGGCGATAAGATCGTTCCCTTCAAAAGGCGAGATCACGGGCCGGCCATGGAATAGCCCGCGGGCATCGGCGGGTCGAGCCCCTGAAACAGCGTCTCGTCCAAGAGCTTGTCCCGAATCTTGGAATTGAAGGCCTCGCAGAGGCCCGTTCTGCATCAGTTTCCCGATGGCGCAACCAGCCCGTCATCGTGACCAAAGCCGGGAAATTCCAGCCCCCGGCGGTCCAAGGTTGGGGAGCAGCGCACGGTTGGGCGGACTATACATCACTGTGAGGGATTTCGCGGGGGGCAGGTCACATCGCGTTTTTTCGGTAGGCATTCTCACCGCCCACTCTCCCCAACAAGGACGAAGGGTGCCCAGAAGAAGGGATGTCGGTAGTCCTGGTCGGGGCTGTTCATCACCGTGAGCATCGCCTGGCGGAGTGCCTGGGCCCGGCTCATCCGGCCGTTCGCGCTGCGCTGCATCGTCTCGGTCATCAGCGCCATCGCCGCGGCGTCGTCCACGTTCCAATGCGACACCATCAGCGCCTTCGCGCCCGCGAAGAAGAACGCCCGCGCCAGGCCCGACAGGCCCTCGGCGTCCTCGGCCTCGCCGGCGGCCGTGTTGCAGGCCGACAGCAGCACCCAGTCCGCGTCGAGCCGCAGGCCCGCCGCTTCCGATGCGGTCAGGAACCCGTCCTGCCCGTCGCCTGGGTGCAAGAGCAGCGCGGGCTCGGTCAGCGCGCCGCCGGTGAGCGCCTCGGCCTCC